>NZ_FOYO01000002.1 GCF_900111945.1 Litoreibacter janthinus
CGGAAACGCCGTTACTTATCGCACACTGAGGCCCAAGATAGGCCTTATCGCCGATCCGAACGCGCCCTGAAATGCTAACGTTGGAGCAGATTGTTACGTCTCTGCCAATGCTGCAGTCATGCGCGATATAGACCAGTGCGTCGACCAGACTTCCTGTCCCGATCGTGCAAAACCCGCCAAAGGTTGCTCTGCTAATCGTGCAGTTCGCCTGGATGGTCACGTGGTCTTCGATCCGGACACCGCCAGACTGTTTCAACAACCTTCGTTTCGGAGCGCCCGTTGCTTGATCAAAAGCTTCCATGCCAACCACAGTACCCGCGCCGATATAGCAGTAAGCTCCAATAATGGACCGAGGCAGGATGACGGCATTCGGGCCGATATAGGTCTGTGCACCGATAACCACGTCGCGTGCCGCTACGTAAGCCCCAGGCTCGATCACAGCGGTCGGGTCGATGCGCGAGGCGAACCCTTCCCACTGGAAGTCCTCTATTGCACTCAAGGAGTCCTGGATAAGGGCCACGGCAGCCTGCGGGGCGTCCGCTGTCGCAAGCCCGAACTGCGCAGGCACAAGCTCCGCCAGATCGGGCGGCACGACAAACGCGGCGATGCCCTCAAAGCCTTTCGCATATTCAAGATGTTCGGGCTTGGCGGCGGGCACGACCCGCGCTTCAAGGTCCGTCGGAATCTTGCCCACAAAGGCGATTTCTGCGTCCCGCAGCACCTGCAAGCCAGCACTATCCGCAAAGTTTGAAAGCGATGTCCGACGACTGGTGAACATTTGCCGGACTCCTGTCTAGGGTTTTTTTCCCAACACTATTCACCTTTTACAATTGTGGGCCATCCTTTACAAGCGCACCGGATTGAAGACCTCTAGCTACGGTGGGCCCTATGAAGGTTATCGGCATTTTGGGAATGGGATATGTAGGTATCCCATTGGCCCTTCGAATTTCCGAAACAGGAAGCAAGATTATCGGTTTTGACGTTATTCAAGACCGGATTGACGTGTTGAACTCTGGCAAAAGCCCGATCAAACACCTCCCCGACGCCGAGGTGGCACGGATGGTCACCACGGGGTTCGAAGGGACCACAGACTTCAGCCGCGCCGCTGAATGCGACGCCCTGATCATCTGCGTTCCGACGCCGCTTGACCGCTCCCGCGAGCCGGATCTGAGCTTCGTGACCGCCACCATGGATGCCATCGCACCCTATCTGCGTGCGGGTCAGTTGCTGAGCCTTGAAAGCACCACATGGCCGGGCACCACCGAAGAGGTTCTTCTGCCCTATGTGACCAAAGCGGGACTAGAGGTCGGCAAGGATTTCTTTCTGGTCTACTCGCCGGAACGCGAAGACCCGGGCAACGAGAATTTCGACACTCGGACGATCCCGAAAATCGTGGGTGGCCACACTCCTGCGTGTCTCGCCGCTGGCGAAGCGCTTTACGGTGAATTCATCGATGTCGTGGTGCCCGTAAGCTCCACCCGCGCCGCCGAAATGGTGAAGCTTCTGGAGAATATCCACCGGTCCATCAACATCGGACTGGTCAACGAGCTAAAGGTCGTCGCGGACGCCATGGGCTTGGACATCTTCGAAGTGATTGACGCTGCAAAAACAAAGCCTTTCGGGTTTACCGCCTACTATCCCGGTCCCGGAATCGGCGGGCACTGTATCCCGATCGACCCGTTCTACCTGACGTGGAAAGCGCGCGAATACGGGCTGCATACCCGCTTTATCGAGCTGGCAGGCGAGATCAACGCCGCCATGCCGCAATATGTCGTGGACAAGACCGTCCGCGCGCTCAACGAAGTCGGGAAAAGCCTCAAGGGCGCGAAAGTTCTGGCATTGGGCATCGCCTACAAACGCGATGTGGACGATATGCGCGAAAGCCCCTCGGTTTTCGTGATGGAACTGCTGCGCGACTGGGGTGCGGATGTGCATTACTGCGACCCGAACGTTCCCCATTTCCCCAAAATGCGCGAGCATAATTTTGACCTGAGCTCGGTCGATCTGACACCGGAGGTTCTGGCCGAATATGACGCGGCATTGCTGCTGACGGACCATCGGGATTTCGACTATGATCTGATCGCCAAACACGCGAAACTGGTGATCGACACGCGGGGCAAATTCCCGGACGCTGATAACGTTCGGCGAGCTTAAAGAGGTAGCTATGAAGAACTACGGACTCATCGGCGCGGCTGGCTACATCGCCCCACGTCACCTGAAAGCGATCAAGGAAACGGGCGGGACGCTTTCCTGCGCCTATGACATCAACGACAGCGTTGGAATCATGGATAGCCACTTCCCCGATGCGGCCTTCTTCACCGAATTCGAGCAGTTCGAGAATCACATCTACAACAGCCGGAGCAAGGGTGTCGGATGTGACTACATGGCGATTTGCTCGCCCAACTTTCTGCATAAGGCGCATTCCGCGTTCTCGCTGCGCGCCGGTATCGACGCCATCTGCGAAAAACCGCTTGTCCTGAACACATCCGATCTGGATGACCTTGAGCGGATCGAGAAAGAAACAGGCAAGAATATCTATTCGATCCTGCAACTCCGCCTGCACCCAGCCATCATCGCCTTGCGCGACAAGGTGGCCGCAGACACCAGCGGCAAAATCTACGATGTCGATCTGGGATATTTCACGTCCCGCGGCGCTTGGTATTATGCCAGCTGGAAAGGCTTCGAACACAAGTCAGGCGGGATCGCCACGAATATCGGCGTGCACTTCTACGACATGCTCTCGTTTATCTTCGGACCGCAGAAAACCAACATCGTGCACCATCGCGCGGACGATGCCGCAGCCGGTTACATGGAATTCGAGCGCGCACGTGTCCGTTGGGTTCTGTCGATCAATCGCAATCACCTTCCTGCCCACACTCCTGCCGGCCAGACGACGCACCGGTCGATCACTGTAGACGGTGAGGAAATTGAGTTCTCTGGCGGCTTCACTGACCTCCACACGGCCAGCTATCAGAACGTGCTGGACGGCAAAGGCTACGGCCTTGACGTGGTTCGCCCCTCAATTGAAACGGTCAGCCATATTCGCACAGCAGCGATCGAACCCAACAAGGGCGAGCAGCACCCCGACATTGCAAAAGTCATTGGCGGCTGAACCCTCACAAAACCCGGAGTCTGGAAATGCAGTTCATTGACCTTGCAGCGCAGCAACTGCGGATCAAAGACAAGATCGACGCGCGGATTGCTCAGGTTCTGGAGCATGGCGGCTACATCATGGGCCCCGAGGTCGGAGAACTCGAAACCGCGCTGTCAGCGTTCTGCGGTGCCAAACACAGTTTGACCTGTGCGAACGGCACGGATGCGTTGCTTCTGGCACTGATGGCTTTGAACGTGCGAACCGGGCAAGCTGTCCTCTGTCCGTCCTTCACCTTTGCGGCAACCGCCGAGGTTGTACCGTCCCTTGGCGCTGTTCCTGTCTTCGTGGATTGCGATCCGGACACCTACAATATTGACCCCGCCAGCCTGGAGCGGGGCATTGCCCATGCGAAAGCTCTGGGTCTGAAGCCCACGGTCGTAATTTCAGTCGACCTGTTCGGGTTGCCCGCTGACTATGATGCCATCGAGGAAATCGTCGTATCAGAAGGGCTCAAGCTGATAAGCGACAGCGCCCAAGGCTTCGGCGGCGTCTACAAGGGCCGCCAATCGGGGACCATCGGTGATTTCTGCACCACCTCGTTTTTTCCGGCCAAGCCACTGGGCTGTTACGGCGATGGCGGTGCGTTGTTCACCGAAGATGACGAGGCCGCCGAGCTGATCAAATCGTATCGGGTCCACGGAAAAGGGGGCCACAAATACGACAACCAGCGCATCGGGATGAACTCCCGTCTAGACACATTACAAGCTGCGATTCTGTGCGAGAAGCTTGCGATTTTCGCGGATGAGTTGGAGCGGCGCAACGCCGTGGCCCAACGCTACAGCTCTGCTCTGTCAAACATTCTGACAACACCCCATGTTCCCGACGGTCTCGTGTCCAGTTGGGCGCAATACACGGTCCGGCCCCGGGAAGGCCAGTCGCGCGAAGCCATTATGGAAAGCCTGAAGACCGCTGGTGTCCCGACTGCGGTGTACTATCCCCTGCCCTTGCACATGCAGACCGCCTATAAAGGGTTCCCCACAGATCCGAACGGATTGCCTGTGTCAGAGGAGATCGCGGCCAAAGTGTTCAGTCTCCCGATGCATCCATATTTGACCGCTCAGGATCAGGACAAAGTTATCAGCGCCCTTCACGATTGTGTCTGATACCAAGTCGTCACCGGACAGCAGGCCGCTGGTTTCGGTGCTCATGCCCTGTAAAAATGCGGCCGCAACGATTGCGTCCGCCATTGCGTCCGTTCAGGCGCAAACCCTGCACAACTGGGAATTGGTTGTGGCTGATGACGGCTCTGCCGACGGCTCGCAAGAAATCGTGGCGCAACTGGCAAAGGGTGATCCGCGCATAAAACTGCTTGACCATACAGGCGGCCCAAGCGGTGCCAGCGCTGCCCGAAACCGCGCACTTGATCAGGCAACGGGCCGCTATATTGCCTTTCTCGATGCCGACGATCTGTGGCTCCCTGAGAAGTTGGAAACCCAGATCGGCGAGATGCAGGCGCGATCATCAGCCTTCAGTTGCAGCGCCTATCGGGTAAGGCGGGACGGCAAGGCAGACATCGTCCGGCGGCCTCCCGCTGAAATTACACGGCAGGCTCTGCTCAACGGCAACCGCATCGGCTGTCTGACGGCCGTTTACGATAGCGCTCTGCTGGGCAAGCAACTCATGCCCGACATCCCGCTCCGGCACGATTACGCGCTTTGGCTGCATCTGTTAACGCTGACGGAAGCAGCCTTGGGCCTTCAGCAGGTTCTGGCCATTCATCACCGCCATACAGGATCGTTGAGTTCAAATGTGGGCCGCGCAAGCCTTGCCACTTGGAACATGCTGCGGACAGAAGCTGGATTAAATCCCTTGCAGGCGTCCAACACCCTTGTGCGACATTTGCTGGGCCGGCTTTTTCGCGGTTAGGCGACCCCTTGCCCAAACTTTTCGTCAGCCAACTGCGCCAATTCCCGCCAGCTACCTAGATCCTGCAGCTGATGCCGCTCAAAGGCGATTGCGCGGTCAAAGCGTTCCTCGAACAACAGCATCAGCTCCATCACATCGATAGACGTGAGGTCTGGCATCAGCGCATCTGGATCAAAAATGCGTCCTTGCCAGTACCCGCGATCGCGGGCCCAGCGACCTAATGCGGCCAAGGTTGGGTCGCCGTCAAACGTCTCTGTTTCGTCAACGACCGCAGCTTGATCCGCAGCGAAACCTGTTGCGCTGCCAAAGAGTCTTTGTTGCAGCCCTCTACGATCAACCTTGCCACTTTTGAGCTGCGGGAAGCTGGGCAAAACCAGGATGTTTTGCGGTGCTGCGTAGGCGCCAACCTGATCTTTGATGGCCCCCTTGATCCCTGCCGCCAAAGCGATCTCGTCCTCGCTTGCAGCTTCGACCGCCATCGCAAGTCGGTCACCGCTTTCAGTTTGCGACTGGAACATAATTGCTCGACTCACCCCGTCAACAGTCTCCGCCGCGCGTTCAATTGAGATGATCGAAACCCGTCGCCCCGAAATCTTGATAATTGAATCAGACCTGCCCAGCAGATCGATTTGACCATCTTCTCTCAGGATCACGTTGTCATGGACGACAACGCTGCGTGGTTCAGGTGCCGTTTCAATGGCATCGCGCAACCGGACATCGGACCAATAGCCAATCATCGCGCTGGCACCCGAGACCTCTATTGCAGAGGCCCGTTGAACGCTGTCCTCCAGATCGCCAACGGGACGGACAGTTACACCAGGTGACAGCTTCCCACCCGGGCTCCCCGAAATCTTTGACATCAGTTCAGAGTTCACATCACCAAATGAGATATAGCTGAATTCCGTCGCCCCGAAGGTGCAGTGAAGGTTCAGGTTTGGTGCTGTAACTTCCAGATCTGCAACGATCCCGGCGGGGATGCGTTCGCCCCAAAGCAAAGCGCCGCGCAAGGACTTGGGAGCAGATGACGTCCACCGCCGCGCAGCTACAAGTCCGCGCCAAACAGAGGCTGGAGCAGACAGATAGGTCAAGCCAACCTCGTCGCACCAGTTCAGATAAAGATCAGCGGTCAGGATTGTGTCTTCAGACGGCGGTGCGCAGACCGCGGCCCCACCCCTGAGGCAGGCCATCAAATCCAGCAACAAAACCGTATCCCACCGCCCGACATAGGCGACGCGTGGCGCAGCGCCCAGATCGGTTAGAACATCAAGACCTGTTCCCTCCGAATGCATATTCGCCGCCAGCACTGCCGCTTTGGGCACGCCTTCGCTGCCAGACGTATAAACAACCACAGCTGGTTGATTGGGCGCGAAGGCGGGCAGTGTTGTGGTGGGGGCGAAGCTTTCCAGAATGTCGTCCAGCGCATCCCTCGCGCCGGTGTCGTCGCAAATCAAAACCGGGCTGCTTTGGAAACGCTGCGCACCGGCGCACACTTTGCCCCATGCAGAAGCGCTGGCGACAATCAAATCCGGTGAAAAGTCATCCAGCCGCGCTTGTGTGGATTGGGTGTCCAGATCGTCTTGTATCAGCGTGACCAAACTGCCCGCAACAATCGAAGCAATTGCCATCGCCATCGCCATCGCGGATTTCGGTAGCAATAAAGCTATGCGATGCTGGTCGGCGGCGCGACGATCGGAACGGGCATGTTCGGGCTTGTCGGCTTGAAAATGCACCACCATCGACACAGCCCGTAAAATGTAGGACTGGAGTTGCTCGAAGGACAGGGTGTCCGTTGGGCCAATCAATGCCGGATGAGCAGATGCCTTCACCTTAGACGCGACCCACCCGAAAAGACTGGTTTGAGTTTCAGGGTTCGCGCTCCACTCTTCAAGGCTCAACACTTCGCGACCAACAGGCACCCCGCCGAAACGATCAAGCTCCCCGTAGACATAGGGCACTTGGCGTGTCGCACTGATCGCTCGGATTTTTCTGGCGCAGCGCTGCGTCAGCCAAAGCGATCGCGTTCCAAGTGTCCCTTGCAAAGGGGGCGCATCGACGGGGGCGATATCTAGATTCAAGGCGCCATCTTCATCAGGCCATTCGGTTGAAATGGCGATCGCTGCGCCTTTGGCAAGGGCCAGTTGAGCCGCGTAGGTTTTCAGAACATAGGGGCGAAGCAGCCAGGGAACCACACCCCGTGTCCCCGGACTTAGCAACCCGTCATTGGTGATGGTAAGCGCGCCCCCTGCCCCAAGATGATCAACAAATTTGGAGGATTGCGTCGCCGCATCCTCGGTCTGGGTGTTGATGATCTGAACTTCGACACCCTCAGCTTTCAGCTTCGTCATCGCCTTTTCATGGACATCCGCCGCAGCCACCCATGCGTGGCCCGCAACAGACATCACATTGAAACCGGCATCAGCGGCCACGATCGAGGGCGCGAAGTTCGCCAGCCCCACCCGCGCGGTATGCGTCGAATACAGCATCAAAGACCGCCCTTCCGCCCGAACGCGCGACAGGTAGGCTGCCGCCTCCGCGCTAAGTGCCGCTCGGATTTCGGACACGGCGGTTTCACCGGTGTTCAAACGCGCCTTTGCCAACAGGCCAACCGCGTTCGATTTCTCCACGCCACGGCACACTCCAGACGCATCCAACGCATCTGCCAACGGGCGGTCGTAGTCTAGGACCTGCCTCAGATCGATTTGCATCAGCGTTGGCAGGTGCTGGCAAAGCTCGTCCGGGAGGGCGCTGAAATCTACCGTGCCCAATGCCGCTTCGAAAAGCGGGAGGCTCCAAAACGCAACCATGCCCAGATCGTGGTGCCTATGTAAAAGAGCGCCTAAGTTGGTTTCGGTCCCGAAGCCGTAGCGCGAAAAGAACGAAGGTTGCTGGACCGGCGGCAGACTTTGAGCCGCCTCAAGTAGCCTGGCCCTATGGTCGGGATAGTAACGATCCGAGGCCAGCACCAAAGACGCGGCCGAAAGCGCCAGCCTCAGGTTGGTCGCTATCGTTTCAACATTCTCTTCGACGAGTGCTAATCCTTCGCCGAACAGTTCATTCACCTTGAGAATTTGTAAACTGCGGTCCAATGCCAGCGGGTCCGAAGCCGAGCGCGCAGCATCCAATCCTGTGTCGGGTCGGCCGGTGCCGCGAAACCCGTTCCAAAAGCCGACGCCTGACTTAATCGCCTCGTCCGGAAAAGCACCGACGAGCTTTTGGCCCAGTTGATCGGCCTCTGTCCGATTCTGGAGGCGCTCCAACCACTTGTAGTCCAGAAACTGGTCTTGAAACGGCGTCAGCCCCTCCACCGTTAGTTTCTCGGCTCGGAATCCATCCAGATCGTTCAGCTCCAGTCGCCGCATAAGCCGCGCGAATTCCTGTGCAGGCGTTTTCCTTGGGTAATCATCGCGCCAATAGCTGCGTGCCGCATCGCGCTTCTGGCCCAACAGTTCAAGGGTGGCGCGGCACTGTATGCCAACGTCATCGCCCCGCGCCGTTGCAAGCGGCGCGTTATCTGACATCGCAACAAGTAGGCGTCTGACAGTTTGGACCTCTGGGGTCTCGTCGTGGCCTAGCAACACCGCAACCATCGCGGCACGTGATGCAGCGTAGCTCTGGCGAAAATCAAAATAGGCGTTATCGGGAAGCGGTTTAGGAGCCTCCGTCAGAGCTGCCGCCTTGAACGAAGAACAGATGGCTTCGATCAACGCCTCAGACGGACGCCCCTTCACGAGAAGTGCCGCTTGCTAGATGAATGTCTCGGACAACAGGTTCCCGCCGCTATCAAAGACCCGATTATAGCTGTCCCACGCATATGCATCATCCACATCAAACAACACGATCTGATAGTTGCCATTGTCGTAATTGGTCAGCTTCTTGAACATGTCGCCAGAGTCATCGCGGCTCTCGACAATATTGGTCCATGACTGATCGGCATTTACATCCAATATCAGGCGGGTCTGCTCGCCGCTATCGTAATTCGTCCGCTTGTCGTAAAGATCGCCCGAGGCATTGCGGTACTCGAACAACGTGTCCCAAGAGGAACTGTCGTCGAAATCGAAAATTACGCGCAGTTGGTTGCCGCCATCGTAGTTGGTGCGCTTGTCATAGAGGTTGCCGCCCGCGTCGCGCAATTCTTGCACGGTGCTCCACGTTTGGGAGCCGTCGGTATCAAAGATAAGCCGAAGTTCATTGCCAGCGTCGTATTTGGTCCGTTTGTCGTAAAGCTCGTTTGCGCTGTCGCGATATTCGGTGATCGTGTCCCAAACCTGCGCGCTCGTGGCATCGCTGATGGTCCGGATTTGCACACCTGTGTCGTAGTTGATGCGTTCTTCATACTCTTGGTCCGCATCGTTGTAATACGTCACAATGCTTTCCCACGTGCGCGTCGATCCATAGTCCAGCATCGTCTCTCGCGACAACCCGCTGTCGTAGTTGATGGTCACCTGCGACAGGAAGCCTTCGCTGGCATACTCAAGGTGTTTCGACTCGAAACTCTCCGCCGTACCGTAATCATAGATCGATAGCGTCAAGCCACCGAGGCTGAACTCCTGAGGCGATGCCAGACCGGAGTCCAGATCAGCCGACAGCGTCGAGCTATTGGTAGAGACGATGGCCACGTTCCCGTTTGTGGAATCAACGTCGATGAAAATTCCGTCGATCAGGAAGTCAGAGCCGGATTGCGTCAGGGTGTAATTGGCGTTGCCTTCCAGATAGATGACGTCCCCAATCACCTCGCCGGTGGTCTCGTTCACGCTCGAGAACGTGTAATCCGCGACCGTGCCGTTACGGGAATTGAACATGAAGAAGTCCGTTCCGACGCCACCCATCATGACGTCACCCGCCTGACCGCCACCGTACATCAGATCACTGCCGATGCCGCCGCTTAGATCGTCATCACCGCCGCCACCTGCAAGCAGGTTGTCCGCGTCGTTGCCAGTGATCGTATCAGCGCCCGCGCCGGAAATGACAGCCTCGATGACCGTATCGGAGAAGATTGTCATGTTGCCAACAAGGCCTTCCAAATTGGAAATGGACCCCGGCGTCAGATCAATCAAGTTGTCATATGTGGAAAAGGCCAGGTTCAGAAGGTCGAGACCACCGTCATCGATAATCGTGAACGTCGCCGGATAGATTGATGTGAGCACATCGTAAACGCCACCCGCTGTGGACCCGAATCCGTAGACCGTGTTGCCATCCTGAATCGTACCCGGATCACCGTAAAGCGCCTGAATCGCTGCAATGTCCGCAATCATCGGCGTGACAGCGTAGGCGAAAGAGGCGCTAATGTTCGTGTTCTCGGATTGCGAGAAATAGGACATGATCGACATCTGCCAGCTATCATTCAGATAGTTGTTATCAATGCCAAATGTCGCGTTCCCGTTGTAGTTGCCACCGTGGCCCAAACCAAGCGTGTGTCCGATTTCGTGGATGTAGGTTTGCAAGGAATTGGTTGCGTAGTCGATATAGACGTCATTCGCACCAGGCCCGGTCGATTCCCAATCGAATGCAATCCAGTCCGACCCGATGTTGATTTCGGCATCCGTAATCTTGTTGCTCCCGTTGGTGCCAAAAGTCGCGTAGGCACTTCCAAGGTCGTTGTCGTCGAAAATAATGCCGAAGTCGCCGGAGTTCAGATCGGCCAAAACGAACTCGATGCCGGAAACCAGTGTCCAAGCTTCAAGGGCTGCCAAGGCGAACGCCACGCCGCCTTTGTCCAATCCGCTTAGATCGACCGGGATCTCGTCTCCCGCTACGACATCCCACATTGCTGGTGTCGCGCTGCTAGAGCCGTTGGACCATTCCCAGTAGTCCACTGTCAGCTGTGTTACGACTTCAGCGACCGTGTATTCCTCCAAAGGCGCTGGAATCGAGATGTCGGTGCTCAATGTATAAGACCCGGCGCTATCCCCGAAATAGTCCTCGACGGCGACATAATAGGTCTGTGTAGATCCCGTGTTATTAACGAAGTTCAGGGTCGAGCTATCCGCCGTAAAACTGGATTCACCGGACACAAAAGCGCCGTTACTATCCAGCAGGAACAGTGTAGGGTCCTCTACTGCGCCCGCGCCAAAAGCGCCCATGAAAACAGTGGCGGCCTCACCGTCATCAAGGACGATCCGGACCCAATCCGAGTCACCGACAGTCCCGATCGAGCCGTAAAGAACGTCCCCGTCTTCAAGTGTCATGGTGGTTGAGATGGACGCAGCAATGTCCGTCGTTTCAGTGTACGTGGAATTTGCATACAAGGGGCCGCTATCTGCGGAGCTATTGGTTTCTACCTCGTGATCGTGACCGTCAGATCGCGCGCCGCCAGTCTCATGTGCATGAACAGAAGTAGACATTATTTATCACCCTTTTGTAGAGGCCGGTCTCCAGACCGGATGGAACTAGATAAATCCGCAGCAATGCGGCTCTGAGAAAGCAGCGACGCAAAAAGACCGCTAAATTTTATTTGATCTGAGCCGCCGTCAACCATGACACGCCGGCGGGTCACGGGATCGCCCATTTTGGTATCGCCCGCAGCCACCCATGACAGATGGCCTTCGACTGTGGTCCTAGACAGCTCGTCCAAACGAAGCTGGACAGTCACTGCACCTATATCTGTGGCCCCGGACTGCTTGATGAGAACTGGACGCCCGGTCCGCTCTTCCAAAAGATTTGCAAACAAACCGCAGGCGTCAATTTCAGAAGTAATGTTGCCGGAGCATTCAACAATGACAGGTGGCTGCATGGCTACCTTCTTCGACAATGCGGGAACGCCTGAAACAGATGCCGCAAAAATGGTCGCGGATAGCAGCATAAGACATCCCAGTTTCATTTCTTCATAATAAATTAACCGTTCAGGCCTTAGCAATGGAATAAACCCGAACGAGGCTTCCGGTCTCTATAATTAAGAAATAAGACGAAAACACGAAAAACTGGCCGTTTTTCGGCCTTATTTCCAAGGGACTCGAGATAAAAAAGTATCTCGGCAAAAATCCCCAAAAAAACTCCGACCGCTTACCGTGGCGGCAAGCGCACCGCCCCGTCCAAACGGATGGTGGTCCCGTTCAGATAGGGATTCTCTACGATCTGGCTGGCCATCAAGGCGAACTCGCGGGGATCGCCAAGCCGGGTCGGGAACTGGATATCAGACGTGATCTTTTGGGTCACCTCGTCTGGCAGGCCTTCCATCATCGGGGTGTGAAACAGGCCCGGCGCGATGGCAACCACGCGGATCGCGTTGCGCGCGAACTCCCGCGCGGCGGGCAAACACAGCGCTGCTACCGCCCCCTTGGAGGCTGCATAAGCCGCCTGCCCGACCTGCCCGTCCTGCCACGCGACGGACGAAGTATTGATGACCACCCCCCGTTCCCCTGTGTTGGTCAGCTCCAGCTTTTCCATCCGCACGGCGGCATGGCTCATCACGTTATAAGTGCCGAACAGGTTGACGCGCAGGGTCCGCTCGAACACGTCGATCGACAGCTTGCTTTCCCGTCCGACGATGCGCGCTGCCGGTGCTATTCCGGCGCAATTGACGACGATACGCGGAGCGCCACCAAGCTGGTCCACCGCCGCGTCGAACGCGGCGTCGACGGCACCCGCATCGGACACGTCAGCTTGTACCGCGCAGCCGCCGATTTCGTCTGCCACGGCTTGCGCTCGCGGCAAATCAAAGTCCAACACCGCAACGCGGGCGCCTTTTTGGGTGAGCAGGCGCGCCGTTGCCGCCCCTAGACCACTACCACCACCGCTTACCAACGCCAAAGAGCCAGAAATTTCCATGGGACACCTAAATTTTTTATATTTATCAATGCATTAGCAAGGATTATAGATCACTCGAACGCTGGCCCACAAGTGGGCCAATCGCCAACGAGCCCGCTGCCTTACCCGTCGTCTCCGACGCGTGCGTTCGGGCTGGTTGTGGTTGTTTCAGCCGAGAAGTTCATCCCCTTGAGGATGAGGTTCATGCCAACGGTTATGACAACCGCTGCGCAGAGTGCTGCGATAAACGCTTTCATGCTCAGGCCTCCTTCGCTGCTGCTGCGGGCTCTTTGGTTTTGACTTCTTCAACCCAAAGACTGTGGTGCTCGCGGGCCCATTGCTCTTCCACTTGGCCGGAGCCCATGGCGTCAAAGGCGCCCTCCATCCCGACAGACCCGATATAGATATGGGCAAAGACAATCGCGATCAGAACCAGAGATACGATGGCATGCCACAGTTGGGCGAATTGCATTTCCTCTTGCGGTGTCAGGGTCGTGGGCAGCTCCGCCAGACCGACCCAACCCGGCGCACCAATTGCATTCAGTTTCGCAAATGTGGGCGCGAACAGCTGTAGGTCGAACGGGAACAGCAACGACACGCCAGTCAGCGAAATGGACCCCCCAAGAAGGATCACCGACCAGAAAATCAGCTTCTGGCCCGCGTTGAACTTCTTGGCCGGAGGATGCCCCTTGGTGAAGATGCCGCCGCCTTTGGCCAACCAATTCAGATCGGTGCGGTCCGGCAGGTTATGCACCACCCAGACCACAAAAATGATGACCAACGCCACGATGAACGCCCACGAAATGTTGTTGTGAACCCATTTCGACCCGATCGCGATGGTCGAAAACGCGTCATGCCCGAAGTTGGGGATCAACACTTTCCGCCCGAACAGCGAAATCAGGCCGGTCAGCCCCAGCACAAGAAATGATACGGCCAGCAGCCAATGACCAAACCGCTCGAACGCCTTGAAACGCTCGATCTTGCGGCCGGTCTTTTCGCCATCGATGCGGATACGGCCGCGGATCAGATAAAACAGCGCCAGCAGCACCAATGTGCCAGCCAGCAAGTAGCCGCCATAGGTCAGCAGCGGGCCTTCGCGGAACTCGAGCCACCACATGCCGCCATCTTGGATTAGCGTCTCCGCGGCAGGGCCGCGCGACTGCGTGGTAATGTCGGCACTGCCATAACGGAACGCACGCCACAGCTCAGGGTCGGACGATCCGCCAAGGGTTCCCAACTGGCCGGTCGTGGGCGCGGCACGGGCTGGATCGCCTGTCGCGTCACTGCGGAAGCTGTCGTCAATCGCCTGACCCGCCTGCCGCGCCAGAATATCTTCAAGCGTTTGGGCACCACCCGTGCTGGCGCGAGAATCCGCGACTCCGTCCTGCGCGGCGACGGGGCCAAGAAGGGCAAAGACAGAGAACAGGATGATCAGCATAAAGCGCATCGGGTGCTTCCTTGCATGTAAATCAAAAATGGGACGGCCCAGATTGAGCCGCCCCTGATGTCTCAAATCACAAAGCGGCGGTGTCAGCCACCCTTTTGATCATAGGCAGTGCCCCAACCCCAAGCGCCGGACCCGAACCCACGGGCGACGACGCGCTCGCGGTAGATGCCCGACACCACGTCACCGTCACCGGCAAGCAGGGCCTTGGTAGCGCACATTTCGGCGCAGATGGGCAGCTTGCCCTCGGCGATCCGGTTGCGGCCGTATTTGGAGAACTCCGCGTTCGAGTTGTTCTCTTCAGGGCCACCGGCGCAGAAGGTGCACTTGTCCATCTTGCCGCGCGAGCCGAAGTTGCCCGCTTGCGGATATTGCGGCGCACCGAACGGGCACGCATAGAAGCAATAGCCGCAGCCGATGCAGAGGTCCTTGGAGTGCAGCACCACACCGTCATCGGTCTGGTAGAAGCAGTCCACAGGGCACACCGCCATGCAGGGCGCGTCCGAGCAGTGCATACACGCGACCGAGATCGACCGCTCCCCCGGTTTGCCGTCATTGATCGTGACGACCTTCCGGCGGTTGATGCCCCAAGGCACTTCGTGCTCGTTCTTACACGCGGTGACGCAGGCGTTGCATTCAATGCAGCGTTCAGCGTCGACGAGGAATTTTGCTCTAGCCATCGTCAGTCTCCCTTATGCTGTCCAGATTTTGCAAAGAGTCGCTTTGGTCTCTTGCATCTGGGTTACGCTGTCATAGCCATAGGTCTGGGCGGTGTTGGTGGATTCACCCAGAACGATCGGATCTGCGCCTTCGGGGTATTTGTCCCTCAGGTCCTTGCCCTCGAAATGGCCGCCGAAGTGGAACGGCATGAAGGCCACGCCCTCGCCGACCCGTTCGGTCACCATCGCCATCACCTTGACCTTGCCGCCTTCCGGGCCTTCGACCCAGACTTGCGCGCCGTCACGCACGCCAAGGTTGTTGGCGTCGCGGGTGTTGATCTCGACGAACATGTCTTGCTGCAGTTCCGCAAGCCACGGGTTGGAGCGCGATTCGTCGCCGCCCCCCTCATATTCGACCAGTCGACCCGAGGTCAGGATGATCGGGTAATCCTTCGAGAAGTCGTTCTTCTGGATGGAGGCGTACATGGTCGGCACCCGCCAGAAGGTCTTGTCCTCGTAGGTTGGATAGTCGGCCACCAGATCGCGCCGGTTGGAGTAGAGCGGCTCGCGGTGGACCGGCACCGGATCAGGGAAGGTCCAGACCACGGTCCGTGCCTTGGCGTTGCCAAATGGCGCACAGCCATGCTTGATCGCCACCCGCTGGATACCGCCGGACAGGTCGGTCTTCCAGTTCACGCCGCCAACTTTCGAAGCGTAATCCGAGGGCAACTCGCCCGTCTGGCTGGTTTCCCCGACCTCTTCACCGCCGGGGCGGGTGTCGCGGAAGCCCGAGACCCATTCGATCGTCGCACGCTCTTGCGCGGTCAGGTCGCCGTCCCAGCCCAGATCAATCAACATTTGCATGGTGAACTCTGGGTAGCCGTCCTGGATTTCCGAGCCGGGGTTATACACCCCTTCGGCCAGAAGGTTGTCGCCATCGCGCTCCACGCCAAAACGGGCGCGGAAGGTCAGACCACCGTCGGCAACCGGCAGCGACATATCATAGAGGTTCGCAGTGCCGGGGTGGTTCATCTCGGCGGTGCCCCATGATGGCCATGGCAGACCGTAGTAGTCCCCGTCGGCTGGCCCGCCCACAGCCCGCAAAGTGGTGCGGTCGAAGGTGTGCTGGTTCGCCATGTGCATTTTCATCCGCTCCGGCGACTGGCCGGTATAGCCGATGGTCCACATGCCGCCGTTAAACTCGCGGGTGATGTCCTCGACATTCGGCTCGCCGCCCTCATCAATCGCGATGTTGCGGAAGATGCGGTCATGGAAACCGAACTTCTCGGCAAACATGGCCATGATCGTGTGATCCGGCAGCGATTCAAACAGCGGCTCCACAACACGGTCACGCCATTGCAGCGACCGGTTGGACGCGGTGACGGAGCCACGGGTTTCGAACTGCGTACAAGCGGGCAGTAGGTAGACGCCGTCGGTCCGGTCATGCAGCACGGCCGAGACGGTTGGGTACGGGTCCACCACGACAAGCATGTCGAGCTTCTCCATCGCTGTCTTCATCTCTTTCATGCGAGTCTGGGAGTTCGGCGCGTGGCCCCAAAGCACCATCGCCCGCGTGTTGTCAGGCTGTTGCAGGTTGGCTTTGTCTTCCAGAACGCCGTCAATCCAGCGGCTGACCGGAATGCCGGTCAGGTTCATCATCGCCGTGTCGCCGAAAGTGGCATCCGAGAAGCGGCCCTTCAGCCAGTCCAGATCCTCTTCCCACACACGGGCCCAGTGCGCCCAAGAGCCCGCCGACAAGCCGTAATAGCCCGGCAGAGTGTCTGCCAGAACGCCAAGGTCAGTTGCACCCTGCACGTTATCGTGGCCGCGGAAAATGTTGGTGCCGCCACCGGCGGTGCCCATGTTGCCCAAGGCCAGCTGCAACACGCAATACGCGCGCGTGTTGTTGTTGCCGTTGGTGTGCTGCGTGCCACCCATGCACCAGATCACGGTGCCGGGGCGGTTGTTGGCCAGCGTGCGGGCGACCCGCTCCAGCTGCGAGCCGGGGGCGCCAGTGACGCGCTCAACCTCTTCTGGGTTCCACTTCGCAACTTCTTCCTTGATCTGGTCCATGCCCCAAACACGGGTGCGGATGAACTCTTTGTCCTCCCAGCCGTTCTCGAAGATGTGCCACAGGATGCCCCAGACCAGCGCCACGTCAGAGCCGGGCCGGAAGCGGACATACTCATCAGCATGGGCCGCCGTGCGGGTGAAGCGAGGGTCGCACACGATCAGCGGCGCGTTGTTCTCTTCCTTGGCTTTCAGCATGTGCAGAAGCGACACAGGGTGCGCCTCGGCAGGGTTGCCGCCGATCAGGAAGATCGCCTTGGAGTTGTGGATGTCGTTGTAGCTGTTGGTCATGGCGCCGTAGCCCCATGTGTTCGCCACACCGGCCACAGTGGTGGAGTGACAAATCCGCGCTTGGTGGTCGACGTTGTTGGTGCCCCAATACGCGGCGAACTTGCGGAACAGGTAAGCCTGCTCGTTGTTGTGTTTAGCCGATCCAAGCCAGTAGACCGAGTCCGGCCCGCTTTCGTCACGGATCTTCATCATGCCGTCGCCGATCTCGTTGATCGCGGTCTCCCAGCTGATGCGAACCCATTCGCCATTCTCTTTTTTCATCGGGTATTTCAGGCGACGCTCGCCGTGGGCGTGTTCACGGACCGCAGCCCCTTTCGCGCAATGCGCGCCAAGGTTGAACGGGCTGTCCCAGCCTGGCTCTTGTCCGGTCCACACACCGGCATCGACTTCCGCGACCACGGTGCACCCGACAGAGCAGTGGGTACAAACCGACTTGATCGTCTCGACCGCTGTACGTGCTGCCGTTTGCGCCGTCGCCGGAGCAATGGTGCCACCGGTTGCCGCAATTGCCGTCAGCCCGCCAATGGCCAAACCGGAGCCGCGCAGAAACGTCCGGCGGTCAACCGACTTGGCTGCCACCTGTGCCACCATCGAGGGCCGCTGCCCCCGCGTTGCGACACGAGTTGTCTTTTTCCTCAGCATGTCTTTCCTCCCTTTCCCGCCACCGTGCCCCTGTGGGCCAGCCTACGGGTAACTACCGTTTGCGCGCCGATCAGAAGCGGGCGCTGTCGAAATAAGCCCGCGTGTGCGCGGTGTCCTGCATCGTGTCAGATGACAGGTCGGGCACTGCGGGGCCCGCTTCTGCGGCGGTGCCAGTTGCCGCGGCCGCCAGGGCCGCTGGTGCGGCTGTGCCCGCCAGCTTCAGAAAATCGCGTCGGCTTTTGCCTTCGGTCTTGTCGCTCATGGGATGTCTCCCCTTTCTGGTTTTGGCGGGCATCCCCGCCGGTGAGTTGGCAGACCCGTCAGCCTGCCGTCATACGAAACGCTTCTTTCTCGATCTCCATGAAGGCTTTGCCCACTGCCCCGACGGACGCGTAGAGAACGGATGTTTTGGCGGCTTCCAGGTCCGAAAAGAAATGCGGGGCCCAAACGCCGATATGGGTGTTGAAGAATGTCTTTTGCTGATCCAGCGACGCAGGCGCCCCGAAGCGCCCGACGATCATGCCGCCCATCATTTCCATCAAGGACGCGATGTTGTCCTCCGGCTCGAACACGTTCGGCGCACGGCTCATCCGCAGCGACGCCATGTCCTTGCGCAGACGCGCCAGCGGCTTTTCGTTCAGGAAGCCGGTCAGGTAGTAACTTGCATAGGGCAGCAACTCGCCACGGCCCAACCCGATGAACAGTGCATTGTATTCGGCCTGCACGCCACGTGGCTTGCTGACATTTGCCACGCGGGCAAGGCTGGTGATCGCCTGACCCAAAGCGCTGTCGTCGCCGTTCAGCGAAGCGGTCTGGGACAGCAGCATCTCGTCAGGGGGGCCAGCCAGCAACAGGCCAAGGAAATTGTAGAGATCGGCCCGCAGGCGATCTTCCTCGGCAATCTGCAGATCCGCGGTTGCGGTGGTCATGCAACGTCCCCTTCGAAATGGAACTGCATCCGGCGTGGGGCGGGCGCAGTTTCTTCGGTCTCAGCTTCAGCCAACTCAAATGGCGCTTCGACCTCGCGCGCGGTGTCAGCCTCGCCTTCCGGCGCGTCCTCGGCAACTACGACCTTAGTCGCATCTTCGGGCACAGCCTCGTCGTCATCTGCCGCATCGGCCAACGCCTTTTGGCGGGCCATCTCCTCGACATGGGCAAGCAATCCCTTACCCACTTGGTAGGTCGTTTTGATCGGGCCGTTACCAGTGCTGCCGGTCAGGTAGTCGTCGTCATAGTCGTTCAACCCGTCGACGCAGGCCAACACAGGATTGCTGCGCCACAGTTTGCGTAAGGCGCGGTTGCGCAAATGCTGCGGCACGGCTTTCACCATGAACGCTGCAAAATCGTCACCCGCCTGCAAGCTGTCGGGGTCGGGCAAGTCCAGCATTTCCAGAATCTCGGCATCCGTCTGCGGCGCGTCTTCTTGATCTTGCGCGGTCTCGGCGACGATCGCGGCTTCCGCCTCGGCCTCGGCTTCCTGTTTGACGCCAGCAAGGCGGCGCGCCCAGAAGGAGCGTTCTTGCGTCATTGCGCGACCTCCTTCTTGGAGGTCGGTGCGCGGTAGACGTCAGAGGTCTGCGCGATGCGGGGATCGCCGATGCCATCCTCTTTCCCGTCAACGCGATTCTTGTTGCGGCGGCGTTTGACGAACGCTTCCTCTTCATAGTGGCGTTCGACGAAATCGCGGACCCATGCCAACATGCCCACAGGCATCTGCACCTTCTCAACAATCTCCTCGCCGGAATCCTCATAATCCTGCGCCTCGTAAGGCGACGCGGTAATCAGCACGACATTGAGCGGGGTGTCAGACGCGGTCCCGTCGCGGCGCATCACAACATAGACGGAAGGCTGGCGCGTGCCCAGTTCGTGCACGTAAGCCTCTGCGTCAGACACATAAAGAGTGAGGTCGCGGGTGGCGGCGTGATACTCGGTGACGTTATCTTCGCTGCGCAGCATTTTCCAATCCGCAGGCCCGGCCCCTGGCAGCACGCCAACAGCCTGCCAGGCCCATTGGGCCCAGCGGGTTACACCTGGTGATTTGCGAATGACGATGCCGACCGGTATCGACTCCGACTGCGGGTATACGAACATTAGCCCCCCTTGTGACGAGGAGATTGCAACAAGAGTCGGATTCCTCAAAGAAGTTTTTGTATGCCGTCGCGCACAATTTGACCTTTTGCTATGTGTTAACATGCGCCGAGCACCCAAAAAATCCCGACAAACTTCGCCGCGCTTATGGGAAAGCTCCTTTACCTTCCGCGCAAATCTTGGATAGCTGTCCTGCGGGAGGCGCACGACGGCACATGCCGACGCGCAGAAAGCGGGAGCCAGATGGCCAAAACTTTGATGATTTGCGACTGCTTGGGGAGCCAGCCGATTGACGGCAAGGCCCTGTCCGAGGCGACGGGGCTGCCCTGTTCACGCCCCTTTACCAGCTTGTGCGCTGCGCAGCAAAACGACGCCGCCGCCGCAATTGAAGCGGGCGAGGTGATGATCGCCTGCCAACAGGAAGCCCCGCGCTTCGCCGCCTTGGCAGAGGAACTCGGCGCGCCGGAGCCGGCATTCGTCGACATTCGGGACCGCGCTGGCTGGTCCGACGAGGCCGCAAGCGCCGCCCCTAAGATGGCCGCCCTGGTGGCAGAAGCCGCCCTGCCCCGCCCTATGCCCAAAAGCGTCGATGTCGTCTCCGAAGGCACATGCCTGATTCTTGGCGCGTCCGATGTCGCGTTCACAGTGGCGCAACAACTGGCCGACATTCTGGCGATCACCATTTTGATGCCATCGGGCGCAGAGATCGAAACCGCCGCAGGCTTTGACACGGTCACCGGTTCGCTGCGCAGCGCCAGCGGCACGCTTGGGCATTTCGACATTCGCATTGATGCGCTGCAACAAGTCATCCCGGGCGGGCGCGGCGCGGTGCAACTGACGCCACCGCGCGACAATGCGCAGTCGCAATGTGACGTCATCCTAGATCTGCGCGGCGAAGGCCCACTGTTTTCCGCAGATGACAAACGCGACGGCTACCTGCGCGCCGATCCTGGCAGCCAACCTGCGGTGGCAAAGGCGGTGCTGGCCGCATCGCAAATGGTCGGCACCTTCGAAAAGCCGCTTTACGTGCGGACGGAGCCAAGCCTCTGCGCCCATTCCCGCGCCGAGCAACCCGCATGTTCGCGCTGTCTGAACCTGTGTCCGACGGGGGCCATCACCTCGGCCGGAGATCACGTCACCATCGATCCGATGATCTGCGCCGGATGCGGTGCCTGTGCGGCGGTCTGCCCGTCGGGCGCGATTGCCTATGATGCGCCCACAACCGATGACACCTTCCGCCGGATCAACACCTTGGCCACGACCTTCCGCAAAGCAGGGGGCACCGCCCCACGCCTGTTGGTCCATGACGAAGATCACGGCGCCGAGATGATCCGCCTTGCCGCCCGTTTCGGGCGCGGCTTGCCTGCCGATGTGATCCCGCTGGAGGTCAGCGCATTGGCCGCCTTTGGTCACGCCGAGATGCTGGCCGCCCTTGCTGCCGGATTTGCCTCCGTCACCATGCTGATCAGCCCGAAGACCGAACGCGAGGCCCCCGACAGCGAGGCCGCGCTGGCACTTGCGTTGGCCGGCCGCGACACGGCGGTGACTCTCATTGACGCCACTGATCCTGACCAGTTGTCCGACACGCTCTATGCCGAAGCCGCCGCGAAGCCTGTGACCACCCCTGCCCTGCCCATGGGCACGCGGCGGCAGGTGGCACGCCTTGCCGCAAAGACCTTGCAGCCCGAGGCCGAAACCGTGGCCCTTCCCGCTGGCGCACCCTATGGCGCGGTCGTGGTCGATACCGACGCCTGCACCCTGTGCCTGTCTTGCGTGTCGCTATGCCCGTCCGGCGCACTCGGCGACAATCCCGACATGCCGCAGCTGCGTTTTCAGGAAGATGCCTGCCTGCAATGCGGATTGTGCAGCAACATCTGCCCCGAAAACGCGATCACGCTGACCCCGCAGATGGACCTGACCGACGCCGCCTTCACCCAAACCGTCCTGCACGAGGAAGAGCCTTTTGCCTGCATCGAATGCGGCGAACTGTTCGGGGTGAAATCCACGGTTGAGAAGATCACCGAGAAGCTCGCGGGCAAGCACGCCATGTTCAAAAATTCGCAGGCCGCGCGGATGATCCAGATGTGCGACAATTGCCGGATCAACGCGCAATATCATTCAGAGAACAACCCCTTCGCAGGCGGCGAGCGCCCGAAACCGCGCACCACCGACGACTATCTCAGCAAGCGGCGGGATCACTGACTTTGGATCGGGGCACCCAGATCGGCAGGCGGCAGCGTCGCGACGAAGGCCAAAATGGCCTCAAGGTCGCCTTGCGTGATCTCCAGCGGCACGATGGGCGACGGGCGGCTGGGGTCGAACGCGGGGGTGATCTCCGCGACCTGAGTAAAGCTGGGATGCGGGTTCAGAACGTAGAAGCTGGAAAACCGCTCCTCCCAATTGTCCAAAGTGCGCAGCATCCCGAAGGATGGCGTGGCCCCCATGCCTTTCATCCGGTTGGTCTCGTTGATTACGTGGCAGCGCCCGCAATGGGCAAAGCTCAACTTTTCGCCCTGCACGGGGTCGCCGTCGAACGTGATCTCGACCTTTGCCACAACAGGGGCAACATCGCTGGTAAACAGCGCGGCCCCGTCCCGCTGGAAGGCCGCAATGGTGTTGCGCCCCACGTCGGAGCGCAGCCAGCCCTCGAACTTCGCCGCGCCCGCATGTCCGTCATGCTGCAAGGCCCAGACCTGTCCCAGCCCTGCAAAGACCGGCACACCATCCGCCCCCAAGGTCGCATCAGCGGGATCAGTTTCCGCCACGCGGGCGACGCGAACACCGTGCTTGAGCGAAAATCGCGGCAGGATATGCTGCATAAATCCGCTTTGCTCCAACGCGGCGGGCACGGCGAGGCGAAAGCCGCTATCCTGCGCCGAAACGGCGGCGGGCATCATCAAAACCAGTATCACAAAAATCAGTCGCATCCGCGCCCTCCGTTGGCCATTGCCGCCTGATAGATCAACCATAAGGGAAAACAGACCATGAGCGAAGATTTCAATATGTCGATGCGCAAATTCCTCAAGCAGGTGGGCGTCACCTCGCAACAGGCAATCGAGCAAGCCATGCGCGACGCAGGCGACACCGCCGGCAAAACCTTCGAAGCCAAAATGGTGTTGACGATCGACGGCGTTGATCTGGAACATGTCGTCACCGGCAAGATCGAAGGGCAGTCCTGACGTGGCCGTTACCCGCGAAGACGTCTTGGGGCTGCTCAAGACACTGAACGATCCCGTCAGCGGCGCGTCGCTGGTCGAGGCTGGTTTGGTCAAGGCGCTTACCGTCAGCGACAACAACGCCGTCCGTTTCGTGCTGGAGGTCAGCCCCAGCCACGCCGCCGCTTACAGCGAGGTGCGCCAGCAGGCCGAAGACGCAGTGAAAGGCTTGGCAGGTGTCAGCGCCGTGTCGGTGGTGATGACCGCGCACAGCACCCCATCTGCCCCGCCCGATCTGAATCCGAAACGCGCAGCCCCCTCCGGCCCGCAGAAAATTCCCGGTGTGGATCGCATTCTGGCCGTCGCCTCCGGCAAGGGCGGCGTCGGAAAATCTACCGTGGCCTCCAACCTCGCCTGCGCGCTTGCGGCGGAGGGGCGGCGCGTAGGCCTGCTGGACGCCGATGTCTACGGCCCGTCGCAGCCGCGCATGTTGGGCGTGTCGGGGCGGCCCGCCTCCCCCGATGGTAAAACCATTCTTCCCATGCGCAATTTCGGCGTCACTATGATGTCGATCGGGCTGATGACCAATGACGACCAAGCCGTCGTCTGGCGTGGACCCATGCTGATGGGTGCCTTGCAGCAGATGATGACGCAGGTCCAATGGGGCGCGCTGGATGTGCTGATCGTTGACCTTCCGCCGGGCACCGGTGACGTTCAAATGACGCTGGCGCAAAAGGCCCATGTGGATGGCGCGATCATCGTCAGCACGCCGCAGGATGTGGCCTTGCTGGACGCCCGAAAAGGCATCGACATGTTCAACCAGCTCAAGACGCCGATCCTTGGGATGATCGAGAATATGTCGACCCATATCTGCTCTGAATGCGGCCACGAGGAACACGTCTTCGGCCATGGCGGCGTCGCCAAGGAGGCAGAGAAGCTGGGCGTTCCCCTGCTGGCAGAAATCCCGTTGCATCTGGACATCCGGCTTGCCGCTGATGGCGGCGCCCCCATTGTGGTCTCCAAGCCCGACAGTGCGCAGGCCGCGGGCTTCCGCGCCGTGGCGCAACGCCTGATCGCTGACGGGCACGCATGACCCAGCCACAATTCCCGCCGCTGTTCTCTGGCGAAGCCGCTAAGGGCGATCCGTTCGCGCTGGCCTGCGGGCGGGCAGCGGAGGGATGCGACGCGGGGCTGGTGTTTTATGATCTCGCGCCTGACCGGTTGCGCGCGGCCATCGTCTTCGCGCCGGAAACCGCGTTGCATGACGCACTGGCCGCCCTGCCCGTCTGCGGCGTGGGGTTCCAGAACGCTTTGGGCGCGCTTGGACCGCCCGAAGTCGCGGTGCATCTGGGCTGGGATGGCCCGATCTACGTCAACGGCGGGCGCTGCGGGGCATTGCGCGTCGCGGCCTCCCCCAAGGACCCGATGGCAGAGCCGGACTGGCTGGTCGTCGGGCTTGATCTGTGGCTTTGGCCCGCCAGTGAAGAGGGTGGGTTGACCCCCGACCAAACCGCGCTTTACGCCGAAGGCTGCGCCGAGGTCGACGCGGTGGAATTGCTGGAAGCCTGGGTGCGCCACACCCTTGTCGGCCTGAACGCGTGGTCCGATAGCGGGCTGGCCAGTCTGCACCGCGAATGGGGCGGTCTGGCCCACGGAAAAGGCACTGACATTGACGTTCTGGGCCATGCAGGGCATTTCCTTGGCGTCGATGAACATTTTGGTTTGCTGCTGCGCCAAGGCGACACGACGCGGCTGATCCCGCTCACCGAATTGCTGGAGGACTTGCCATGAAACTCGCCCGTGCGATCCATTTCGACGAAAGCGACACCCGCGTGTTCCACAGCCCCGCGCGCACCGGCGAATGGTGCGTCTCTGGCGGGTTCGAGTTCTCCAACTGGTCCGAAGGTGATCTGGTCGGCAAGGCCCGTCAGGCCTTCTCAAACGGGTGGATGGGGTGCGAGACATTCGGGCGGGTCAGCTTCGTCGCCGTCACCCAGATCGAGCCGTCGGAACGCGACTGGTTGGTCGACCTTCTGGCGCAGCATTTCGTCGACATTTACGGCGCGCCATCGCTGGACGCCGCCCGCCCCGTCGCCACCGAAGAGGTCGACCACATGGCGTCCCTTTGCGAGGAACACGCGGCCAACACGCTGCTCACCGTGGCACGCGAATTGACTGATGCCGGTGTGCGCGAAAGCTACCGCGTGATCGAGGCGCAGGACGCAGGGCTAGAGCAGTTCGCTATCCACGGATCTCTGGATGACGAACCGCACCAGCATTAGCGCTATTCGGGGTCGTTTGCGGGGCGGGGTCGTTTGCAGGAGCGGGCGAAATGACACTCCAAGCAACTTGTCAATCCGGCCCAATTGAACCCTCCTGAGTTTGGGCCGTCTATGTCATTGATTTGTATGGACCGGAAAATGTCTCAACCAGCCACCTGTTTGAATGGGAAATGAGTTGGTGAGCAGACATTCGTTGCCCGCTATGCGAACTCACACATCGCGGACGAAGCTGCCCTTCGCGTTGTTATCTTCAACGCCCGCTTTCGGGCGCACAACGGCGAGTAGGGCTCATTTTTTTGAGTTTGCGATCCCCGAAAATACAACGACGTTGTATCCGTCTGGATCATAAAAATACAACTCACGATGGCCGTGCGATTGATCGACTGGTCCTAGTGAAACCTCATGGCCCTCGGTCGAGAACTTCTTTGCCCACTCATCAACATTTGCAACAGAGAAATGGATTATTATGCCTCTCCCCCGAAACTTCTCTTTCTCTAAGCCGTTTAAGTTGCCTGAAAACTTGTCTGGGGCGCGATGCAAGTACATTTGCATGCCGTCCGATTGAAGAATTGCAAAACCAGCGGTGGGCCTCACTTTGAGGCGTGCAAGGCCAAGTGACTCGTAAAACCGAACGGACGCGTCAACATCGGACACGTACATTAGAATCCCTGTTCCGCCGGTCACTGCAATCTCACTGCGTCAGGGAACATCTTTAGTCGTTCGCTAATCGTCGGAACCGGGATCCGAAAAACAGCCCCAGTACGATCCGGACCTGCATTTTGATCTGTCAGAAAAAGGTAATCCCCGTTCCACGAGAATTGTGTACCCATCGGACTGCGAAGAGGTGCGCCGCGCCAAAGTACCCCTGGTACGCCACCAACCGGATCAAATAGTGAAATGCTTTGAGTAGTGCCATCTGCGGAAGCGAACACGAATGGCTCGTACCGATTGATTGGCGTCCGCGCGCCTGCATGCTTGTTGTCGCGAGCGACCGCACTTGCGTTCAAGTCCTTTAGAAACCTCTCTACATTCTGACTCGTTACTTTACCGACATCATTGATGGTCGTGACACTCAGCTCAAAGTTGGGGTTATCGACATCACTTTCGATAGAAAATGACAATGTGCCAAACTGGTCGAGATCGCCAGCGGTAGCAACAAACTCATTTTTGCCGTTTGAAAATGTGGCTCCGTCTCCTGATCTAATTACAATTGACGTTGCGGGGTTGATGCCGTCAAATTTCAGAGAAACTAAGGAATCCTCTCGATAATGAACCTTCTCCAATGGACCAAGAGAAAGAGGTTCTTCCGACAGTATTTCCGTCAAGAAAAAACCGGGAAGCCCAGATTGTGGCAGGTATCCAAGGTCCGAGTTATCCCATCTACCACCATCGATGTCGATCAAGCGAAGATAGAACCTGTCGTTCAAGGGAAATATGCACGCACCTATAAGAGTAATAAACCTATGATCTGGGAACAGTCTTTCTGGCTCTCCTCCTTCTATTGGCAGCGCAAATAATGCTCCTGAGAGAAATTCTTCTTCCGGAGCCTCAGGGCGGGCATAGGGTTCGCCTGCTGCCCAATCCGAAACAATGACGGTATTGCCAATTACTGTGACACCCTCTGGGCTTCTGAAAGGAGCGCCCTCATGTAAGACGCGGGTCGCGCCTGGTGTCCCGTCCTCATTGACTTCGATGGCGAATACTTTAGCCCCAACTCCCGTACCAGGGCTGCGAGGAACCGGTTCCTCGCCGTAGTCCGCGACTATGAGTTCATCTCGCCGACCATCATCATATCTCTTGTAGAATAACCACTTCGAATTTTCGAGCAGAGGGCCACGGTAGAATATCGAAAGATCACCAGAATCAGGAAGCAATTTCCAAATTGTAGCAGGTTCGTTGTGGTTTGAGTCTTTCCCTGTGTCTGAGATGAAAAGTGCTTCATCGCCAAGCACTATTCCCTTCGTCTGAATTAGAGGTGGGCCTATCTTGATTGGAGTCGGTCGAAAGGACTCCGTAGGCATTACAAGACTGTCGGAAATCTGATCGCCCAAACTTAAGAAGTCGACCGAGCCATTTTCTCTGCCTTTGTAAATCGAAGATAACGAGGATATTGAGCCGATCTCTTGGGCGCCGAACCGGCGTTCCAAATGGGGTGAAGTCTGAAATACTGGGGTAACTGAAACATCCTGAGCAACGGCTTGGTGGGGCGCGAAGCCCGAGAGGGTTGCTGTTCCAAGTCCAAGTGCAAAACTCATCCAACGCATCGCGAACTCCTTGGCAAAGAAAATTCTTTAGATGCACCTTATCACTACTTTGTGGCATCCTCCAAACAGCACTTATTGCGCCTCAGCGGAATCGCGGATTCTGAGCTCAAGCAATTTTCGAGATTGTTGAGTGCGCCATATCGCCATATAAATGTTGGCGAAAGCGGCACGGTAGCTATCACCGTCCAACAACCGCTCTGACGCCAATCTTCGTCAACGCGCGTAGGCTCCAGCTTTTGAAAATGACATTCGCTGCAAGGCGGAAACTTGGTAGCTTTGGGCTCCGACCTGCCATTCGCTGCGATATGTGTGAACGGCTGCTATCCGAAAATCTTGTTTAGCGTGTCATTTCGCCCAGTTCCGCAAACGACCCCTATTCGGCCTTCGCGTTGAACACGAACAACGTCTCGCCGCCGATGGTGTAGCCGTCAATCAGCGCCTTCGCCGTGTCGCTGACCAGCCAGTCTTCCAGCTTCATCGCGAGGTCGTTTTTGACATGCGGGTGTTTGGCCGGATTGACCGGCAGGAAGGCATATTGGTTGAACAGCGCCGGATCGCCGGAATAGAGCAACGCCAACCCGGCCTTGTTGCCGAACTTCAGCCAGCTTGCACGGTCCGACAGAATATAGCCGTCCATGCCCGCCGCGGTGTTCAGCGCGGCCCCCATGCCAGCGCCGACCGCGTTGTACCAATCCCCGAACGTCGCCGCGTCCAGTCCGGCGGACTTCCAGACGGCAAGCTCTGCCTTGTGGGTGCCGCTGTCGTCGCCACGGCTGACAAAAGCGGGCTTGGCGTCTGCAATGTCCCGCATCGCTTCCACGACGGAGCCATCATCCGCGATGCCCGCAGGGTCCGCCTTGGGGCCAATGACCACAAAGTCGTTATACATGATCTCGCGGCGGTGGGTGCCATATCCTGCCGCCAGAAACGCCTCTTCGGCTTTGCGCGAATGGACCAGGATCGCGTCCACATCGCCTGCCTCGCCCAGCCGGATCGCTTGCCCCGTGCCCACAACCAGAAGTTGCACATCAAGGTCCAGATCCGCCTTGATCTGCGGCAGCAAAACGTCTGCCAAGCCAGAGTTCTCGAACGACGTTGTCACTGCAAGTTTCATATCCTCTGCCGCAACAAGGGTTGTAGAGGCAGAAAGGGCGACAATAGCTGTTAAAGTCTTGATCATTCGACAATATCTCCGCGCAGGAAGGAAGCGAGTTCCGGGGTTTTGGGGGCATCAAAAAAGGCCGGTGCAGCGGCCGAGTCGTGTATGCGCCCACTCAAAATGAACAGCGCATCGGATGCAAGTCGCTTCGCCTGCCCCAAATCATGGGTGGCCATTACAATGCGCGTGCCACTGTCGCGGGTGGCCAGCAAAAGGGTCTCGAACTCGCGGGTCGCACGACCATCCAGATTGGCGCAAGGCTCATCAAGAAACAGCACCTCCGGCTGCCGGATCAGTGCCCGTGCAAGGGCCAGTTTCTGCCGCTCCCCCCCCGACAGACGCGTCGCTGGCGCCTGCGCATGGCCGTCCAGACCGATGCGCTTGATCCAGTCGGCCACCCGTGGCTCAGCCTCGCGGCGCGACACGCCAGACAGCCGCAAAGGGTAGTGCAGATTGTCCGCCACCGACCGGCGCAGCATGATCGGCGATTGGAACACATAAGCCTGCCGCTCCCGTGCGCGGTCCTCATCCATCGACCAGTCCACGGTGCCGCCGCTCAACCGCTCCACCCCGTGCATGACCCGCAGGAGGGTGGTTTTGCCCGACCCGTTCGGCCCGACAATGATCGTCAGCCCCTGTCCGTCCAGCTCCAGATCAACCGGCCCAAGGATCGTCTTTCCGCGGCGCCGCACTTGCGCGTCACGCAGCCGCAGGGGGAACAAGCTGCTCACCACAGACCCTCCCGTTCCGTGCGCGACAGCCAGTGGATCGCGAAGTTGACCAACAGCGCCAGCCCGATCAGCACAAAGCCCAGAGCCAAGGCCAACGCGAAGTCGCCCTTGCCGGTTTCCAGCGCAATCGCGGTGGTCAGAACCCGCGTGACATTGTCGATATTGCCGCCGACGATCATGATAGCCCCGACCTCGCCAATGGCCCGGCCAAACCCTGCCAGCGCCGCCGTCAAAAGGTTGCGCCGCCCGTCCCACATCAGCGTTTTGACCCGCTGCCATTTGGTGGTGTTCATCGAGATCAGTAGATCGTGGTATTCGGCCCAAAGCTCCCGCATCGCCTGATGGGTGATCGACGCAATCAGCGGGGTGATGATGATGACCTGCGCAATGACCATCGCGGTGGGGGTAAACAACAGCCCCAACACGCCGAACGGGCCGGATCGTGACAACATTAGGTAAACGATCAGCCCGACAACAACAGGCGGCAGCCCCATCATGGCGTTGACCACGGCAATCACCAGACGCCGCTGCCTGAACCGCGTGATCGCGAGGTAGGTGCCCAAGGGGATGGCGATACAGCAGGCCACAACCAAGGCCGAAAGCGTCACCTGCAAAGAGCGCAAAGCGATGTCGATCAGCTCTGGATCCAGCGCAATCACAAGCCAGAACGCCGCGCGCAGCCCTTCGAAAATTTCTGTCATGCCGTCAGCACGTCCCTGCCCAATCCGTCGACGCCGGTGTTTCCACCTTCGTTGCTAGGAGTGTTGGCATCGGCTGTCCAGTGCAGCAGCCCAGAATGTCGCCCCCTGCCCCGCTACTCGGTGATAATCACCTGTGACACACCCGCCTCCACGCTCTGGCAGACGCGCAAGAGCTTAGTGGCGAAATGGGATTGCACATAGGCCGCGTGGAACCTGCTTGGCGCGAGCAGCGTCATCCGCCCGCCGCTGACATCCGTGCATTTCAACGCATGGAACCAGCTGCCATAGTTCGCAGGGTCTTCACTATGCAGCACCGCTTGCGCCAAGGCCCACGCGGTCCCGTCTTTCAGGTCCGGCGCAGGTACCACGCCGCGCGCAGGCATCGGCACGATCTGACCGCTTTCCGGCTCTGGCCCGCCATGCATCCGCAGGTTGAAATCCGGCCCGACCTTGGACCAGTCATCGCTGGTGTCAGACATCATGCGATCGAAGTTCATGGAATATTCGGTGACACGGCCCCGCGCGCCCTGACGTCTGACAACCAGCCAGCCCATCGCGCGCAGCTTGGCCATCTCGCGCTTGACCGTTCGCTCGTCCACCGACCACATCTGCGCAATCTCGCGCTGACCCACAGCCAACTCGTTCCGCTGCCAGTTATAGCGCGCGGTGATCAGCGTCAGCAGCCTGAGAACCAGCCGGTGCTCGTGCTTGCCCCGCGCCAGTGCATAGGTGCCCAGTGCGGTGATAATATCATATTTGCGTGCGGCGGCCTGACGCCCCACAGCTTTCGGAGATTGCATGATTGCCCTCGAAATCGCATCGACCGTTTCGGATAGATGCCTGCCTGCTCTTTAAGAACCTTTAACGGTTCGGTCGCCGGGATTGATATTTGGCAACGCCTTTCCCGATCTATCTGTGATTTGCGTCCTCAAACCCGATTCTGTCAAGCCCTCGTTCTCGAGATTGCAGTCCTCATACCAAAATCAAAAGATAAAAATGGTATCTTAGGTATAGGGGGCCATGCAGTGTGTCCCCTATTGAGACAGTTTTGTCCCCCAATATGCAGCGGGGACCTTCAAACTGTCCCCCAATATTTAGCAGCTCTCCCTATCGAATGGCGCGAGTCGGCTGGGACGCAGAGAATCACCGGAGCACCAATGAGGCTTGGGGCAGCACAGTTTTTGCCATTCCGTCCCTATTTCATTAAATAGGGTTTTCAAAGAACGCAAATTAGACGTAAATCAGGAAACAACGACAAAAAGCGTTCTGGGCGGGCCGACGGTTCCCCGCGGGGAACCACACTATTGGGATCGACACATGTTCAATCACGCTGATCTGGCGAAGCTACAGGCGCAATCGCTCAAGATGCAGGGCTTTATTCGCCAGCAAACATTCTCCCCCGAGATGGAGAAGACCCTCCGCCGTTTCTCCAGTTGGGAGGTGGCAGAGCTCATCTTCAAGATGAACCCCTCCACCCTGCGCGGTCGCCTTGCCGCCGACCCTTCTCTGCCGGAAGGGCTGGTCGAGGAAGACGGTCGGCAGCGCTGGTATACTCTTGAAGAGATCAACGAGCTGCGCCGCAAGATCAAAGTCAAAGGCCGCTCGCTAATGCCCAAGCGCCCTGCCGGCAAGCGCGCCATCCGCGCGGCGATTGCCAACTTCAAGGGCGGCGCAGGCAAGTCCACCGTGGCGCTGCATTTCGCCCATGCTGCGGCCCTTGATGGCTACCGTGTGCTGTGTGTCGACTTCGACCCGCAAGCCACACTGAGCCACTCCATGGGGCTGTCCGATGTGGCCGAGGAATTCACCGTTTGGGGCATCATGGCCCGCGATCTGATCCGCGAGACAGAGCGGATGAACAACGCCCCGGCCGGAGCTGAGAGCGGCACCTCCCTGCCCCACCGCACCCTGCCTGCTGCCGTCACTGGCATGGGCCTCAACGATCTGCGTGTGTCGGATTTCATCAAGCCTACGTGCTGGCCTTCAATCGACCTGATCCCGTCCTGTGCCAACGCGGCGTTCGTCGAGTTTGCCTCTGCGCAGTATCGCCACCTCAATCCCGAATGGTCATTCTTCGCGGCGGTGTCGCGCTATCTCGATCAGCTGCCGGATGACGCCTATGACCTTGTGATTTTCGACTGCCCGCCCGCCATTGGCTACCAAAGCATGAACGCGGTGTTTGCGGCCGACGTGCTCTATATCCCCTCCGGTCCGGGCTACTGGGAGTATGATTCCACCACCAGTTTCATCGGTCAGTTGTCCGAAGCGCTGGAGGATTTGGGGCGCTTCAAAGGACAGGTGCCGGGTAACAGCGCGGTCGACAAGGCCTTCCTTGATCTCAGGTTCTTGCTGACGCGGTTCGAGCCGAACAACGATTTGCACCGCGCGATGCAGTCAGCTTTTGGTCAGGTCTTTAAGTCACATGTGGCCGAGCACCCGATCGAGATGACACGTGCGGTCGAGCAATCGGGCCGCTTCCTGTCGTCGGTCTATGAGATTGATTACCGCCAGATGACGCGTGAGACATGGCGGCGTGCGCGGGCCTCCTTTGATCGGGCCTACGAGGAATTCAGGGACACGCTCACGGTCGCCTGGGACAAGATGGAGGATTGATAGATGGTTAAGAAACGCAGCGTGTTCGACATCAACTTCGAGGTGGACGACGAGCCGGAAGATGTCGGGTTCCCCGCGGGGAACCCTGAATTGGAAACGAAATCCTTCAATGTGCAGGGCCATCCTTTGCAGAACGAGGCCGCTCCGGCGCAGTCCACATCGCGGCGCGGCCCTATGGCCAGTGCGATTACGGAGGCTGCGGATGCGACCACAGAACGCGCAACTGCGGAGGCTGCAATTCGGGCAGAGAATGACGCTCTGGCGCATGAACATGTGCGGCTCAAGAAGCTGGGCCTGATCACGGACTTGATCGATACCTCTGCTGTCGTGATCACAAAACTGACCCGCGATAGGTCTTCAAATGTAGACCCTGAACTTGAGGAGCTGAAAGACTCTATACAGGCGGTTGGACTCTCAAATCCGATCCGTGTTGAGCAAACGGAAAACGGCTTTGAGTTGATCCAGGGCTTCCGCCGACTGGCAGCGTTCAAGGAGTTGGCCGAGGAGACAGGCGACCCGCGCTACAGCAAGATTCCCGCCGCTCTGGTTCCCCGCGGGGAACCGTTGGTTGATCTCTACCGCAAGATGGTGGATGAGAATCTTGTGCGAAAAGACATCTCGTTTGGCGAGATGGCGCAGCTTGCGCTGTCCTATGCGCGGGACGAAGACATGGATCCCGGCGATGCGGTGACGGTCTTGTATGCCTCCGCGCTGAAGCAAAAGCGGACCTATATTCGTCAATTCACCCGTGTGCTGGACGGGCTGGGGGAAGGGATGCGTCACCCCGAAGCGATCCCGCGGTCTTTGGGGATCGAGCTTTACAAATTGTTCGAAGCCGATCCGTCTCTCGCCCCCTTGGTCGCGGATGCTTTGGCGGCGCTGCCCAGTCATACGCCCGCCGCGGAAATCGCAGTCCTGCGCAAGGCGCTGGAGCCTGTGAAGGCCGAGAGAGACGCGGCGCCCAGATCCGTGGCGAAAACTTCTTTGCGGCTTGCGCGGCCGGAAGGCGAAGCCCGCGTGATCGCGCAGGACGGTCGGGTGGAGCTGCGCTTGCCGCGCGACTTCTCAGCGGTTAGTCGGGCGAAACTGCAAGAAGCTATCGAGGCGTTTTTGACCACGCTGGACTAACCTTATGCCCCCCTGTCTTGACCTGCACATGGCGGGTAGGGCAGGGCGCACGGTTCCCCGCGGGGAACCATCACTCACGGCATTTGTTGACGGAACTCTATCGTTGGCATATATTGCCAACAAGGAGGCCCGCCCATGGTGACGCGAAACGTTGTGCTGACAGACACTCAGGACGAGCTGGTTCAGGCTCTTGTGGCCGCCGGCCGCTATCAGAACGCCAGCGAAGCGCTGCGCGCCGGTTTGCGGCTGCTGGAGCGTGAGGAGGCAGGCTTGATGCAGATCCAGACGGGATTGCGTGAGGGGCTTGCTCAGGCGCAAGCGGGTGATCTTGCGGCGGGCAGTGGTGCGGACGCCGTGCGCCGGGCCTTTGCGCGGGCCCGATCCAAGGCGTGAGCCGGTCGTTTCGCCTGACGCGCCGTGCCGAGGACAGTCTGGTCGCCATCGCCAGATGGACCTTCGATACCTTCGGGCCACGTCAAGCAGACCTTTACGAGGCAGAGCTGATCCACCGCTGCGAGGCTATCGCCATGGGCGAGGCTGTCAGCCAAAGCTGCGCGCTTTTGTGCCCGGAAGTGGAGGATATGCGTTTCGCGCGGGCAGGGGAGCATTTCGTGGTGTTTCTGGATCGACCCGACGCGGTTATCGTCATTGATATTTTGCATTCGCGCAGCGACCTGCCGGGGCATGTGCGTGCTCTGGCGACGTTAGCGGGGCCGGGGCGGTTAACCGGTTAGGAGTCTTTTCGGCCCGACTGCCTGACCAAATATTGGGCAATTTAACTCGGTGTAGCGCCGATTGCACGAGAATCGCCCACATGTTGTGGCATCTGCGCATCATTTGGGCATTTCGCAATTGTGCTTTGGCTTTGCGGTCCAACTCCCAATGAGTTCGGGGTAAATGTTGAGGTGTATTGGTATGGTTTCCCCTTTTTTAGGCACGCCACTGCTTTTAGGCAGTGGGATATTCGGCGGTAATGCGAGACCCTGTCCATGAAGATAGGGCCGACAGACAGGGACATTGGGAATGAAAGCAATTGCACGTTGGCTTGAGCTAATTGTCCATAGATTTCTGATTTCTGTCGCCTTGCTCAGCACGTTTTGGGCAGCTCAGTCGCAGGCTACGACGTTTACAACCACCGTGCCCGGCACCTCCATCACTTTGCCCGCCGACTATCCGGAGGCGGGCGGCATTGCGATCGTCATGGTCGGTGTCAATGGCAACGTCTACTACCAGTTCTCTGATCCGGCCAACGCCTTTGTCGGGTATAACAACAGGGCCAACAGAGACGAACTTGAGGGCAACCCGTTCACGGTCAACGATCCGATCCCGCTGAATTGCGGGTTCAGCTCGTGCCGCACCTATTTTGGCGGCGATCTTGCGCACGTGTATATCCGCTTCTCGGCCTATGACGGCGACACTCAGGTTGGTGGTTTCGACTACAACGACATTTCACTTCTGGTGAATGGTTACAACGTGGGCAGCTGGTCCAACCGCACCACCGAGCGCACGAACACTGCCGGCAATACGTCTCTGGGCTTCGAAAACGGCTTTGGGAACAACGTTTTTAACACCGGCTGGTTTGACTCGACCAATCCGGCGATGTTGGACAGCCTGCTTGATACCGGTCAGACCTCGACGCAGGTGCTCGACGACGACCCGAATGACAACTACTGGAACTTCCAGCGTGGCCCGTCGCTGAGCCGCCCCGAGATCGCGACCGTCGCGCCCGGCTACACCATCGACAAGACCGCATCTGTTCCGAGCTATGCGCAGGTCAACGATCCCATCACCTACACCTATGTGATCAGCAACATCGGCTCGGTCGCGATCCGCAATCTGTTGGTAGAGGACGACCAGATCGACGAGGCCGCGACCCCGATATCGTGTAACAAAACCACCATTCTGCCGCGTCCGTCCAACGATCCTGCGGGGCCGGATCAGGCAACCTGTTCGGTGACGTATCTCATCACCCAAGACGATATCGACAACGGCACGCTGACCAACGTTGCAGTCGGGAAAGGTGATCCGGACGAGGGCGTTTTAGGTGCGGTGAGCGACACCGTCACCGTCACTGGTCCAACCGCGAACCCGTCAATCGACGTGGTCAAGACCTCTACGCTGGCTGAGCCGGGCCAACGCTTTGGCAATGCTGGCACCACGGTGCCCTATCTGATCACTGCGGAAAACGACGGGAATGTCACGCTAACCAATGTGATCCTGACCGATGATTTGATCCCGTCCTTCTCCTGCACCATTCCAGAGATTGCACCGGGTGACAGCGAAAGCTGCACGGCGAACTACACGGTCAAACAATCCGATGTGGACGATTACATCGCTAACAACGCCAACGAGCTGAGCAACACGGCCCGTGGTTCAGGGACCGCCGCGCGCGGGTCTAACCCGTCGGACGATGACACACTTACGATTCCGGGCCCGTTATCGGCGCCGGATTTTACCATCGCCAAAACAGCACTCACCGGCACCTATGCGGCGGAGGGTGACACGCTCCAGTACAATGTCGAGATCACAAACACCGGCAACGTAACCTTCCCCAACGCCCCTACAGTGACAGAGGCCTTGGCAACGGCGACGGTAAATTGCCCGACCGGCCCTGTGGCGCCATTGCAGACTGTTGTGTGCTCCGTCAGCTATGACGTGGTTCAGGGCGACATCAATGACGGTCAGGTCGACAACGAAGTGACCGCCGACATCACCATTGGCGGGGTCAACGTCAACAAATCCGCCACCGCCACAGTGACGGCCACCCGCACGACTGGGCTGACGCTGGTCAAGCGGTTGGCCGCAAGCTCTCCCACCAGCTTCAACGATGCTGGCCAGACGCTGAGCTATGAGTATGTGCTGACCAACACGGGCAACGTAACCCTAGAGACGCCGACCGTCGCGGATGACGTGATTGATGTGGCGGGCTCTGTCAGTTGTGCGGCGACCGAAATCCTGCCCGATCAGGCGATCACCTGCACCGCGACCTACAGCACTTTGCAAGAGGACCTGAACGCGGGCGAAGTGACCAACATCGCCACCGCCTCTGCCGTGACGGTGGGTGCTGCGGGCGGGGCTACTGTGACCTCCGCCGACCGCACGCTGACAGTGCCTGCAGTGCAGTCGCCCGCCCTGACGCTGGCCAAGGACGGGGCGGCGCCCGCCTCCTTCACCATCGGCGAGAACATTACCTACACATTCACCGTCACCAACAGCGGCAACGTCGACATTACCGACCCGATCACCATCACCGACGACAAGATCGGCACGTTCGCCTGTCTGCCCGGACCGCTTGCGCGTGGGGCGTCTGACACCTGCACCGCCAATTATCCGCTGACGCTTACCGATGTGGCGAACGGCGCTGTCACCAATGTCGCATCCGCATCTGCTGGCGGCGTGACCTCGGCCAATGCGACCGAGACGATTTCGAACTCTGGCACACCCGCAATCACCGTCACCAAAGTGGCGTTGACCGATCCGATTGGAGCGACTGATACCAGCGTCCGGTATCGGTTCTTCATCACGAATACCGGCGACACCCAGATCATCGAGTCTGTTTCCCCGATCACCATTTCGGATGACAAAATCAACTCCTCGCCGTTCATCTGCGCCGGTCGCCAGCCATCGGTTCTGAACCTAGGCGACAGCTATGATTGTGCGCGCAACTACACGTCGATTTCTCAGGCCGAGCGGGATGCGGGCGAGGTGGTCAACACCGTCTCCGGCTCTTTCCCGTTCAACACGGGCACGGGCACGATCCAAGTCACGTCGCCTGAATATGTCGAGACGACCCCGATCACGCAGGACCTGAGCTTTACCTTTGCCAAAGAGCAGGACGGGCCGGATACGTTCCTCGCTGTGAATGAGGTGATCGACTACACGTTCACGGTGGTCAATGACGGCAATGTCACGATTACGTCCGTGTCGATAACCGACACGCTGATCCCGAATGTCACATGTCCGATCACCAACCTTGCGCCCGGTGCTTCCGATACCTGCACCGCGCAATACACCGTGAAGCAAAAAGACGTGGACGCAGGGGTGATCACCAATGTGGCGACCGCAACCGGCACAAGCGGGCAGGGCGGTCAGTTCACCGCGCCTGACGCGACAGAGACCTCCACCCTTGATCCGGCGGGCGACATCACCGGACTTGCTGTGACCAAGACGGCCAACAAAGCCGCGTTCGCTACTGTGGGTGAGACGATCACCTACACGATTGACGTGTTCAATGACGGCACCAAAACGCTGACCAACACCACGGTCACGGATATTCTGGATCCGAGTTACAGCTGTACGATCCCGACGCTGGCTCCGAACACCAGCTACGATCTGTGCCAGTTCACCTACACCGTTAAGCAAGAAGACATCGACGCGGGCGTCATCGACAATACCGCCTCTGCCGTGAACGCGGCGGTGACCGATGGGCCGGATGAGGCGTCAATCGCCATTCTCGGTCCGACCCGCGCACCAGAGCTGGAAATCGAAAAGACCGCCCGTAGCGGATACACCAACGTGGGCGACACCGTCGTTTTCGACATCCGCGTGCGCAACACTGGCAATATCACCGCCACAGGTGTCAGCGTCGAGGACGCGTCGATCTTCTCCCCTGCGGAAACCTGCGCCGTGGGCGACATCGCGCCGGGCTTTGACGCGGTGGTTTGTTCCCTGAGCTACATCGTAGATCAGGACGATCTCGACAACGGCTCTGTCAGCAACTCCGCCACTGTGACAGGCACGGGTGCTGACGGCACCCCGCTGAGCGAAACCGCGTCCGAGACCGCGCAAGGCCCGACGGCCAACCCAAGTGTGAACGTCGACAAAGTAGCCGCACAGCCGACGTATGCCTCTGCGACCGACAGCTTTGATTTCACCTTTACCGTGACCAACACCGGCAACGTGACCCTGACGGGGCTAGAGTTGGTGGACGTGGACGGCGACGGCGAGACGTTCCGCTGTGACGTGCCGGACCTGCCACCTGCGCCAGCGGTGAACTCGACCGCAACCTGTGTTGGCGGCGCGCCGATGAGCTTCACCAAGAACTTCAGTCAGGCCGACGTTGATGCGGGCAGCTACACCAACACCGCGACCGTCACCGGCGAGAGCCTTGTGGGGGCGACGCCTGTGACGGCAACGGACGCAGAAACTGTGACCGGCCCGACCCAGACCCTGACCCTGAGCATCGACAAGCGCGAAACCTTTGCGCCTGCGACCTTTGCTGCGGTGGGCGAAGTGATCACCTATGAATACGATGTGACGAACACCTCGAACATCACTGTGAGAGGCGCGATCACCGTCTCTGACAGCGTGACGTCGCTTAGCCCCGCGGTAGATGTGCCGGTGACCTGCCCCGCGACCCCGGCGGCCGGGCTTGCGCCCAATGCCAGCCTGACCTGCACGGCCAGCTACACCGTCACCCAAGAGGATATCGACAACGGTGCCGTGACCAACAGCGCGACCGCCTCGACCGAGCAACGGATCAACGGCGGTGCCGCAGCAACACCGACCACCTCTGCGCCAGACACCGAAACTGTAAACGCTTTGCCGCAACCTGCGTTTACTATTTCCAAAGGCATCAAATCCGGCTCCGCGACGACTTACAAAAACGTCGGCGACCAAGTGACGTTTGAATACACCGTCACCAACAGCGGCAACGAGACGCTGACCTCGCCCATCACGGTATCTGACGACCAGATCGCCGGCACCACGACCTGTGGCCCGATGCCTATCGCCCCCGGCGACAGCGTCACCTGCGAATTGGTCTGGACGGCGACGCAAACCGCCATCAACGCGGGTGAGATCACCAATATCGGCACGGCCTCCAGCCCTGATGTGCCAACGGATGCCACAGATACTTTCACCACATCGGCAGTGCAGGAACCGGGCTTGGCGGTTGAGAAAACCTCGACCGGTGGCACGTTCGAATTCCCCGGTGGCGTGGTGAGCTATGACTATGTCATCACCAATACCGGCAACACCGAGATCGACACTGCATTGCTGACCGTCACCGACAGCCGTATTGCGTCTGTGTCTTGTCCGGCAGGTGGCGGCATTCTGGAGCCTTTGCGCATCAATCCGGCAGCGTCCTACACCTGTACCGCCACTTACAATGTGACGCTTGAAGATGTGCAATTGGGCGAGGTGACAAACCTAGCCTCCGTCAGCGACGGCACGACCACCAGCCCGCAAGTGTCCGAAACTGTTCCGGCAGGGGCTGATCCTTCATTGAGCCTGACCAAAACCGCGCTGAGCGGCGCGGATTTCAGTGCCGTGGGCGACCGGATCGAATTTGAGTTTGTGGTCCAGAACACTTCCGTCACGCCGCCGGGTGCGTCCTTCACCGAAGAGATTATCATCAACGACCCAGACATCGGCGCGCCGTTTGTGTGTTTCACCCCACTGCTGCCTGACACGTTCTCGTCTGGCGAGATTGATAGCTGTACGGCGGAATACTTCGTCACCCAAGATGATCTGGACGCGGGCGAAGTCGTCAACCAAGCGATCGCCACCACGATCTTCGCGCCGCTTAGTCCGAACCCGATTACCGTGGTTTCTGCCCCTTCAACGGAAACCGTTCCAGCCGACCCTGCTCCGGGTCTGACTGTGACTAAATCCGTTACAGGCGGCGCCACCGATCCCAAGGTAGGCGAGTCGATTCAATACACGATCCTGACCGAGAACACGGGCAACCAGACGCTGACCCAAGTGAAGGCGTCCGACCCCAAGATTCCGGTTCTGACCTGCACCGTGGACGATGGCAGCGGCACGCAAGTTCCTGCCCCTGCCAATGTGGCGCTTGAACCGGGCGATGTTCTGACCTGCGTCGGCGATTACGTGATGACCCAAACCGATATCGACAACGGTCAAGTGGTCAACGTCGCGGCCGCCTCGGGGAATGATCCGCGCGGCAACAACGTGCCAACCACCGGCACCAACACGTTCACTTCGGTTGATCCGCCATTGCCAGAACTGACTGTCGTCAAGAGCGTCACGCCCACACCGGGCGCGGGCGATCCGGCCTTCGGTTCTGTCGGCGAGACCGTCACCTTCGTTGTCGAAGTGACCAACACCGGCAACATCACCGTGGACAGCATTTCGGTGGCGGACTCCGTCGCTGCAACCAATGCGGCCACCCCTGCGAACTGTCCGGTCGGCACTTTGGCCCCGGGGGCAAGCTCCAGCGCCTGCACCTTCGAAGTCGTGATGACCCAAGCCGAGATCGACGCAGGCAGCTTCGAGAACACGGCGACCGCCACGGGCGCGCCGCGCTCTGGTGGCAGCGTCACAGGCACGCAAACGATCAACGTCGAAGGCCCCGATGCCGAACCTGCCTTTGCTATTTCCAAGACGCCGGACGTGTCCGACTTCACCATGGTGGGCGACGAGATCGTTTATACTTTCGTTGTGGGCAACGCGGGTAACGTGACGTTGTTTGACCAGCCTGAGATCACCGACGACAAGATCGGCACCTTCGATTGCGGCACCATTCCTGTAACCGGATTGCTCCCGCTCGAGACGCTGACTTGCACCGCGACGTACGCCGTCACCCAGAACGATGTGGATGCGGGTTTTGTGACGAACATTGCGTCGGTCGATAGTGATGACGTGCCCGCACCGGCAGAAGCGACAGCGACCGTAAACGGCACCCGCACACCAGGCGTTTCGATGACCAAAACGCCGTCGATCACCGCGGATGCAGCGGTGGATGATATCATTACCTACACTTACACCGTCACCAATACAGGCAACACGCGCCTGTTTGATGTGGCTGTTACGGACGCGCAAACCAGCGCGGCTGGCACCAACCCGCTGGCTATCGCGGGCGACAGCCTGACCGAGGATAACGGCGAGACCGGAAACTCCACCGATAGCGGCGCGAATGGTAGCTGGGATGTTTTGGCACCGGGCGATGTGGTGGAATTCACCGCGTCCTATACCGTGACCCAAGCCGATGTGGACTTGGCTGCGCCTTTGACCAATGACGCGTCTGTCAGCGCCACGGGACCGCCCGGCACGACGCCCCCGTCCGACACCGCGACCGTCTCTGTGCCGGTCCAAGATACCGACCCCCAGCTCGAGGCGGTCAAACTCGTGTCCAGTTCCACCGGTAGTGAAGCGGGCGACACGGTCAACTTCTCCATCACCATTGCGAACACCGGCAACGTCACATTGGACGCGCCTGTTTTGGTCGACACCCTGACCCGCACCGACGGCACGCCACTGACGCTGACCAACGGGCCGGACTGGGATTTGGCTGATGCCGACACGTTGGGCAAGCTCGATGTGGGCGAGGTCTGGACCTACACCGCCAGCTATGTGCTGGAACAAGGTGACATTGATGCGGGCGGCGTCGCCAACCAAGTGCTGGCCACCAGCGCAGGACCGAACGGGGAAGGGGCGACCGACCGCTCCGGCAATTCTCTACCTGGTGGAGAAGACAGCCCGACGGTGTTCTCTGTGCCAGCGACGCCTTCCATTGAGGGCGAGAAAACCATCACGTCGACCACCGTTGCTGAAGGCGAGCTTGTTACCTTCCAGATCACCGCGACCAACACTGGTAACGTCACCCTGACGGGTGTCACTGCGGCGACGGCCGACGACACGTTGCTGCGTGCGGATAACACGCCTTTGACGCTGACCAGCGGGCCGAGTTTCCAAAGCTCCACCGAAGGGTCGACCGCAGGCACCCTGATCCCCGGAGAAACCGCGACCTACGTTGCCAGCTACCGTCTGGTGCAGGAAGACATCGACGCGGGCGGCATCAACAACGCGGCCATCGTGCGTGGCAGCCCACCTTTGGGCGGCCCCGTGAGCGATGCGACCGACAATGGTGATGACGGTGACGGCAACACCGAGGATGATGTCACCACGCTTGTCATCCCCGCCGATCCTGAGCTGTCTGTGTCAAAAGATCTGGCCGCGGGGGAGCCGGGCAATTACGACACGCTGGACCAAGAGATCATGTTCGAATTCACCGTGGTGAACGAAGGAAACGTGACGCTGTCCGGACCATTCACCGTGGCTGACGCGCTGATAGAAGGGCAGGGGAATGCCGTGAGCTGCCCTGTGGCGACCTTGCTGCCTGACGAAGATGTGGTCTGCACCGGATCGTATTTTGTCACGCAGGATGATCTGGACGCTGGCTCTTTCACCAACGCGGCGTCTGCTTCGGACGGCACCACCACGAGCCCCGAAGACACGATCACCGTGCCCGCGCTGCAAAACCCGTCCATGGCGGTTGAGAAAGTTGCCGGGGACGTTCCGCCTGCCAGCTTTGACGAAGGTCTGGACATCACCTACACCTACACTGTCACCAATGATGGCAACGTCACCCTGACTGACGATATTACCATTTCTGACAACCTGATCGACACCGTCACCTGTGACGCGTTGCCTGCGGGTGGCTTGTTGCCGACGCAGACGCTGGAATGTACAGGCATCTACACCGTCACGGCGGATGACGTGTTGCTGTTCTCGGTCACGAACCTTGCGTCCTCGACCAGTGGTGCGACGACCAGCCCGCTGGTGTCGGAAACCATTCCGAATGAGGCGACCCCGTCGCTGGTCATCACCAAAACCGCAGAAGCAGGTGCGACCTTTGCCGAGGTGGGCGACGAGATCACCTACACATTCGACGTCACCAATGACGGCACCCAAGCGTTCAGCGCGGAGATCCTGATCTTTGACGATAAAATTCCTGGCGGCGACACCGGGCTCAGCTGCCCGCTGCCCGCTGGCGATAGCACGTTGAGCGTGGGTCAGACCATCAGTTGTGACTTTATCTACGCCGTAACCCAAGACGATCTGGACGCGGGCGAAGTGGTCAACGAAGCCTATGCGCAGACCAACTTTGGCGATCCGAACAACCCGACGCCTGTGACCTCTGCCCCGACGACGGAAACCGTTGCGGCGGACGAGCAACCAGGGCTGACGCTGGACAAAACATCAGCCCCGAACCCTGCCGGACCGCTGAATTCCACCGTCACCTACACACTGGTTGTCACCAACACGGGTAACCAGACGCTGAACTTCGTTTCGGTCGAGGACGAGCGCCTTCCGGGTCTTGTCTGCGAAGCTCCGAGCCTGCTGCGTGGCGACGCGCTAACCTGTAATGCCGACTACATCGTGACCCAAGAGGATATCGACGCGGGCGGCATCACCAACACCGCATCCGCAACGGCTCAGAACCCGAGCGGCGCGCCGGTTGGCCCGATCGAGGCTGTCGAAGTCACTGGCGTGCCTGCCGCAGCGCCTGGCCTAACTGTCAAGAAAACTTCTAGCCCGACAGTTCTGGGTGCGGTTGGCAGCTTTGTGACCTTCAACTTCGAGGTTGAGAACACCGGCACGACGACGCTGCAAAACATCTCGGTCGATGATGCGCTGGATACCGGCCCTGCCTGTGTCATCCCGCGCCTTGCACCGACAGAAATCGACGCGGTGACATGTTCCTTCATGCTGGAAGTCACGCAAGATATGATTGACGACGGCTTCGTGACCAATGACGTCACGGTCGGGGCAACCGACCTGTTGGACAACCCCACCACCGGCACCGACAGCATCACTGTTCCCGGACCTGCGCGCGTCCCATCGTTGGAAGCAACAAAGATTGCGACCAGCACCGGCCAAGCGGTTGACGATACGGTTACCTATCTGCTCAGCGTCGAGAACACCGGCAATGTGACCCTGTCGCCGCCGCGCATCACAGACGTTATGCGACGCAACAACAACACGGACACGGGCCTGACCACGCCGTTCGTGCTGGTCTCGGGCGATGCCAACAGCGACGACATGTTGGACGTGGACGAAACATGGGTTTACAGCGCCACGCATGTGATCACCCAAAGTGACGTCAACGCGACCGGCTTTACCAATACCGCGACTGTCGAGGCTGACGGCCCCGCCGGCACGGGCACGGTGGATGACATGTCCGACAACGGCAATGACAGCGACGGCAACACCGAGGATGATCTCACGCCGTTCAACATCACCGCAGAGCCGCAGATCACCACCACCAAGGTTGTCACCGGCACGCCGGGCACGATGGCGGGCGAAAGCGTCAGCTGGACCATCACCGCGCGCAATACGGGCAATGTAGATATTTCGGGTGTTGAAATCAGCGACTCCCTGACCCGTGCGGACGGCACTCTTCTGCCACCGCCACCGATCACCACGGCCCCTGCAAGCACCGATTTGGACGTGGGCGAGGAGCTTGTCTGGGTGCTGACGCATGAGCTGTCCCAAGAAGATATCGACGCGGGCGGGCTGTCCAACAGCGCGACCGTGTCAGGCGAGGGGCCAAACGGCGAACCTGTCGAGGATATTTCGGCGGATGAGGACCCGTTCGATGGCGATATCGAGTCCGATCCGACTGTTCTGACCATTCCGGCGGCGCCGGGGCTGGACGTCATCAAGACGCTTAAAACGCCGGGCGTGAGGCAGGGCGAAGTGATTGTGTTCACCATCACCGCCGAGAACACCGGCAACGTGACCCTCTCAGGCGTGACTGTCGCCGATCAGTTGACCCGCATTGGCGGCGGCACGCTGACGGTCGATAGCGTGGCGTTTGTCTCGGGCGATAAAGGCTCCTCGGCGGGTACTATTCAGGTGGGCGAAACCGTGACCTATGAGGCGTTCTACACGCTGCAACTGGCGGATGTGGACGCGGGCGGGGTGTCGAACTCTGCCATTGTTACAGGCACTACGCCACTGGGCGCGACGCTGGCGGATACCTCCAATAACGGCGACCCCAACGACGGCAACGATCTGGACGACCCCACCGTAGCGGCGATTGCGCCGGCACCGGCCAACACGCTGACCAAGACCGCGGGCGAGCCTGTGGTGCTGTTCCCGACCGTCTATCAGGTGACCTTCACCATGGAGGTCACGAACACCGGCAACGTCACCCAGTCGGGCTATCAGATTTCCGACGATCTGGCTGATTTCGCGGGCAGCGCGCAGATCGTTACCGATGACCCGTTCGACATCACTGTGCGTGTGTGGGGATTCACCGGCGGTGCAGCGAACACGGCCTATGACGGATCTAGCGTGATCGACACGATTTCAGGCGATGCATCCTTGGCCCCTGGTGAGACCGGGACCGTAGAAATTGATGTTGTTTATCAAGTAGATGCAGGAACCGCGACGGGATCAAACGTCGCCTCTGTCACTTCGGATGACCTGCCGACGCCGGCCCCGAGTAACGAGGCCAGCGTGCCGCTTCCTGACACTGATGGCGACGGTATTCCGGATTCGCTTGAAGGCTGTTCGCCGTTGGCTGGCAATGACCGCGACGGCGACGGTATCTGCGACGCAGAGGACTTTGACCCGACCGGCTATTTCTACTGCGAGGATGACGGGCGGCTTCTGCCGGGTGGATCCATCTCGGTCACAGGTCCTGCGGGCACCCAGACCGGCGTCGGATCGTCGAACAATATCCGCATTGTGCAAGATGGCGCGACGAGTCAGTTCGTCTTCTTCGTGACCCGTCCGGGCACTTACACGCTGAACGCCACTTACCCGAGTTTGGGCGTGCCAAGCACGACGCGCACCACTTTGGGGACATTGGACGCAACGACCTTGCTGCCAGCGAACCCAGCGTCTTTGGGGGCGTCGGAAGTGGGCAACACCAACGTGTTGTCGGACTTCACTGCGGCGGGGAACCCGTTCTACACGACCTTCACGTTTGCTCCGGGTGATCCGTTCATCATCAACAACAACCTGCCGCTTGAGAACTGTCAGGGCATCCCCGACATTCTGGCGACCAAGCAGGCGGACCGCGAAAGCGCCGTGTTTGGCGAAACGGTGAACTTCACGCTGAGCTTCACCAACAACACGTCCAACACTGTCACCAACATGAACCTCGTGGATCTGTTGCCTGCGGGTATGCTCTACACCCCCAACTCTGCGGTGGTCGATGGCGCTCCGCTGGAGCCGACGGTGACTGGACTGCGCTTGACTTGGGCAGGGCTGACGATCACGCCGACGCAGACGATCAACATCACGTTGGCGGCGCGTGTGGTGGCGAATGGCAGCTATGGCGAGTTGACCAACCGCGCCTTCATGACCGACGCGGCAGGAAACCAGTTGTCTAACACTGCCACGGCGACGGTGCGGATCGAGCCGGAGCATGTGTTCGATTGCTCTGACATTATTGGCAAGGTCTACGACGACCGGAATCAGAACGGCTACCAAGACCAAGGGGAGCCGGGCCTGCCGGGTGTGCGTCTGGCGACCGTGCGCGGCTACCTGATTACCACCGACGAGTATGGCCGCTATCACGTGCCATGTGCGGAACTTCCGAAAGACATCGGCTCCAACTTCACGCTGAAGCTGGACACGCGGACCTTGCCCACGGGCTACCGCGTCACCACCGAGAACCCGCGCGTCATCCGCGTTACGGCTGGTAAATTTGCCAAGCTGAACTTTGGTGCGGCGCAGTCGAACGTCGTCGATATCGACCTGACCGCGCGGGCCTTTGACGCTGAAGGCAAACCTGTCGACGCGTTGGGCAAGGGTCTGGATCAACTGGTGCGCAAGATCGCGGTGACGCCTTCAGTGGTGCGGCTCAGCTATATCCTGCGCGACGAGGATCCGAAAACCGCGCAAGCACGTCTGAAGCTGGTCGAGGCGATGATCCGAGAGAAATGGCGCGGGGGCGGGCGCTACAAGCTGAACATTGAACGCACCGTCAAACGTACCGCAAAGGGGGCAGGGCAATGAAACTGACCACTCCGTTCTTCCGCGCCCTCGCCTTCGGTGTCAGTTTGCCGCTTGTGGCTCAGGCCCAGAGTTTTGACGTAGATTGCACCGTTTCTGGCGGTGTGCTCCCTGCCGAATGTGCGCAGCCCAATGCGGGCGAAGCCGTATCGGTTGCTGTCGGCGCGAATACCGAGATCGACAACGACACCGCCATTCTGGGAGATAGCGGTTTCTCGATCTCGATTGATGGAGAGACTCTCGTAGGTGACGCGCGGGTCGAGGATTTGACCCGCAAGACCGACATCGCGCTATCGAATGCTGACGTACAGGTGAAGTTCGACGGGCTGGGCGCGCGCCCTGCGCTGAACCTTGCCATCACCAGCGACAACACATCTTACGAGGCGGGTGACACCGTCACCTTCCGGTCCAAAACCAACTACCCCGCTTATCTGACGCGCGGCGAGGTGCGGATCGTTGACTATTCCAGCCGCTCCGGCCCGCGTGTGGTGGCGGTTGTCCCCGTTGCCCCGAATGGCACTGTTTCCGTTGTGGTCCCGGAGGGCAGTGATCTGGTGGCCGTGCACCGTGTTTATGACGCGCGAGGCCGCTTTGACGAGACCGAAGCGCTTGGTCTGAACCAAGATTTGCGCGGCGATTTCGGCTCTGTCGCTGCTGATGTAGACGAGGGCGAGGACCGCACCGCCATTCGCCGGATTGCCGTATCCGGCGGGGCTGTCACGGTCTACGGCACCGGTGTGCGCCAAGGAGCAACCGTTACAGCATTGGGCGAAACGGTGACCCCTGCGCCTGATGGCAGCTTTGTGGTGCAGCGCATTTTGCCCGCTGGCGAAACGGATGTAGAGGTGCGCGTCTCCGGCGCGGGCGAGGATTTGTATTTGCAACGCGGCGTGTCCATTCCGAAATCCGAATGGTTCGGCGTAGCGACGGCTGACCTGACATTTGGCTACCGTGCCGACGGCGGCAAGAATGCTGCGGGCGGCAGCTTCGAAAAATACTACGACCGTGGGCGGTTGGCCTTCTACACCAAAGGCAAAACCCAAAGCGGCTGGGAAATCACCGCCAGTGCCGACACGGGCGAAGATGATCTGAGCGAGATATTCCGCAACCTCGACAAGAAAGACCCGCGCCATCTGCTGCTGCGGCTCGACAGCGATAAAGCCTATCCCGTCTATGGCGACGACAGCACGATCGTTGAGGATGCACCGACCTCTGGCAAGTTCTACGTGCGCGCCGAGAAAGACGCCAACTACCTGATGTGGGGTAACTACAAGGGCAACATCACCGGCTCGGAATTCCTGCGCAACGAGCGCACGCTCTACGGGGCGCAAGGCCACTACGCGACGCAAGAGCAGACCGGCAAAGGCGAGGCGCGCGCGACCATCGACCTTTATGCCGCGCAGCCCGACAACCTTCCGGGGCGCGACGTGTTCCGTGGCACGGGCGGTTCGGTCTACTTCCTGCAGCGTCAGGACTTGTCCATCGGGTCCGAGACGATCAGCGTCGAAATCCGCGACCCAGACACGGGCCGTGTGATTAGCCGGCAAACGCTGGTCTATGGCCGCGACTACGACATCAACTACCTGCAAGGTATCGTCACGCTGACCTCGCCTTTGACGGGCGCCGTGGGCGGCGGCACTGTGGTGACCGATCCGTTGGGCGAAAACACCGTGCAACTGACGGTGAACTACGAATTTACCCCCACGGCTGGCACCATCGACGGCTATGCTTATGGTGGCCGCGCCCAAGTCTGGGCGACCGACCAGTTGCGCTTGGGGGCCACGGGGATGGTCGAGCAGACCGACATTGCCGACCAACGCGCTTACGGCGCCGACCTGCGTTACGAGCTGACCGACAACACCTATCTGGAGCTGGAATACGCCCGCACGGAAGGGCCCGGCTTCGGGCAGTCTTTTTCCTCCGACGGGGGTTTGATCGTCACCAATACCAACGCGGTAGGCGGCACAGGCGAGGCGTATCTGGCACGTGGTCAGGTGGAGTTCGCCGACATCAACCCAGAGTTGAACGGGCGTGCTTCATTCTATGCGGAGCGGCGCGAAGCCGGCTTCTCGACGCTGGATTACCAGACAACGAATGACGAAGACCTGTTCGGCTTCGCGCTAGAGTACGAACCCACTGCGCAACTGAGCTGGCGTCTTCACTATGACGACTTCAAGGACAGTGCGGGCAAGACCGTGCGCGAAGCGGGAGCAGAGCTGACCTACAAGATGTCCGAGCGCCTGACATGGGATTTCGGCGTCGAACATATCCGCAAGAACACACCGGGTGACCCGACCGAGACGGGGCAACGCACGGACGTGGCCGCAAGGCTGACTGTGACCCAAAGCGAGCGGCTGGAATGGTATGTCTACGCGCAAGGCACGGTGAAGCACTCGGGCGGGCTGACCAAAAACCACCGTGTGGGTGCTGGCGCGCGCTACGAGTTTGCCGAGAACTGGAGCTTCGAGGGCGAGATTTCCGACGGCTCGACAGGGGTAGGGGCCTTGGCACTGTTCTCCTACGAGAGCGATGAGAATACCTCCGCCTATTTCGGCTACACGCTGGACCCGCGCCGCGAGTTCAACGGGGTGACGCTGTCGGGCAAGGATCGCGGACGGTTCATCACCGGCGGGCGGCGCAAGCTGGGCCGCGACGTGGAGATCTATGCCGAGAACACCTATGACTTGTTCGGAACGCACCGGTCGCTGACCTCGACCTATGGCGTCGATTACGAACGTAGCGAGTTCCTGACCTATTCGGCCTCCGCCGAACTGGGGCGGATCAAGGATCCTGCGGGCGACTTTGACCGCACGGCGCTGTCCTTCGGGGTGCGTTACGAGAACCAGACCGGCATGTCCGCGCGCGGTCGTTTGGAATATCGCCGCGATCGTGGGGTGTTGTCGGGCACAAAGCGGGATGGCGACACCATCGCTGCCGCTGCAACCGTGCGTTACAAGATCGACGAATCGCAGCGGCTGCTGTTCAGCTTTGACGGCACCTATACTGACACAGACGGCTCTTCGATCCCCGATGGGCGCTATGCCGAGGTTACCTTGGGCTATGCCTATCGCCCTATCGACAATGACCGTCTGAACGTGCTGGCCAAATATACCTATCTGCACGATCTCTACGGTCAGGAAATTGACGGCACCAACGATCCGGGGCCACGCCAGAAAAGCCATATCCTGTCCTTGGATGCATCCTATGACCTGAACCGTCAGTGGACGATTGGCGGTAAAGTGGGTTTGCGGTTCTCGCAAAGCTCTCCCAATGCCACCATCGCGTTCCAGAAAAACGATGCGTGGCTACTGGTCGCGAATGCGCGCTACCACGTTACCCACAAATGGGATGTGCTGTTGGAAGGGCGGATGCTTCAGGCGGATCAAGCGGGCACCACCGAGTTCGGGTTGCTGGGGGCGGCGTATCGCCATTTCGGGAACAACTACAAAATCGGTGTGGGCTACAACTTCGGAACGTTCTCGGACGATCTGAGCGATTTGACCTATGACGACCGCGGCTTGTTCATCAACCTGATCGCCAAGTTCTAAACTCATGCAAGGTGAAGGAGCGGCACGCCGCCCCTTCACAGCTCGCTTGACGCGGCAAATGCGTGTGCCGTTTACTGAGGTCGTGACGGCGCACTCGCCTTCGGGGCGACATTCAGGGACGCATTTATGGACAACAAACAACGACTCGAGACGCTGGTAGAGATTTGCGCGCAGGCTGGGGAACTGGCGATGGGCTATTTCGAGAACCAGAACGATCTAGTGGTCGACCGCAAGGGCCATCAGGACTTCGTCAGTCAAGCCGACCGCAATGTTGAAGTCCTGACCCGCAAGTTGCTGGAAGAAGCCTTCCCCGATGACGGTATTGTGGGGGAGGAAGACGACCCCAAGCCTGGCACGTCTGGCTTCACTTGGGTGATCGACCCGATTGACGGGACCACCAACTTCATCAACGGCATTCCCGCGTGGACTGTGGTTGTCGCAGGGGTGTGTGACGGCAAAACGCAGATCGGGGTAATCCATGATCCATGCCACTCCGAAACCTTTGCCGCGCGGGCAGGCGGCGGGGCGACGCTGAACGGCAAAGCGCTGGTGCTTGATGACCCGCGCGCGCTGAACGAAGGAACAGTCGGGGTGGGCTATTCCAACCGCGTGGACGCGCAGGGGGTCATCCGCCTTGTCACGGGATTGGTGGAGAAAGGCGCAATGTTCCACCGCAATGCGTCGGGCGCGCTGTCGCTGGCCTATGTCGCCGCTGGCAGGTTGCTGGGCTACGCGGAAGAGCACATGAACGCGTGGGACTGCATTGCCGGACAGCTTATCGTGGCAGAGGCGGGCGGCGTGGTCGAAGAGCAGGACGCGGACGCGATGATCGCAGATGGAGGTCGCGTCATTGTCGGCACCTCTGCGGTGTTCAAGCCTTTGCTTGCGATTTGCGAAGCGTCTTTCCCGCCGACGACCTAGCCTTCAGGCAGCAACACAGGGCCCTTTTCCGCAAAGCCGACGGTGACGTCGCTGCCCACGTTTAGCGGGCTGTCCACATCGTCTTGCACGGCGAACATCGAGCCAAACTCGGCCTCTAACGTGTATTCCATGCGCACTCCCACATAGGTCGCCTTGGCGATCTTTGCCTTGAACCCGTCTTTGGCGCCGATGACCAAACGCGAGGGGCGCACCGCCATTGTCGCAGGCCCAACGGGGATGCCGCGGGACGGCAACTGATAGCGGTAGGTTTCAATTGCAATGGTGGCTTGGTCCCCGTCCACTTTCTCAATGGTGCAAGGCAGCAGGTTCGCTTCGCCGATGAAGTCCGCAACAAAGCGGTCAACGGGGGCATCATAAAGCTGGCGGGGTGTGCCGATCTGGGCAATGGCGGCGTTGCGCATCACCACGATTTCGTCCGAGACGGCCAGCGCTTCTTCCTGATCATGGGTCACATAGACAACCGTCAGGCCAAGGTCTTTCTGGATGGCGCGAATATCCTCACGCACCTGACGCCGCAGCTTGGCGTCGAGGTTGGACAGCGGCTCGTCAAACAGCAAAACCTGCGGCTCCAGCACCAAGGCGCGCGCAACCGCGACGCGCTGCTGCTGGCCGCCGGATAATTCGCTGGGCAGGCGGGCATCGAAACCCTTGAGGCCGACGAGGTCTAGGCCCACCAAGGCACGTTCTCGCGTTTCGGCTTTCGAGAACCCCGAGAAGGACAGCCCGTAGGATACGTTTTCCAACACCGACATATGCGGGAACAGCGCGTAGGACTGGAACACCATCGACACGTCGCGGTCGGTCGCGGGCAGAGTGGTTACATCCGCGTCGCCGATCAGGATGCGGCCTTTCGTGGCCATCTCCAGCCCGGCGATCATCCGCAAGGTTGTGGTCTTGCCGCACCCCGACGGGCCAAGCAGGGTCACCAGCTTTCCTGCCTCGATCTCAAGGTTCACATTGTCCACGGCCAGCACGTCGCGGCCATAAATCTTGCTGACATTCTGGAAGCTTACCGGCGCAGCCTTGGAGTTGATTTTCATACTGTTCCCTCAGACATTTGTGCGCGACTGGCTCATGCGCCGCCCGATTTCGGTGCGCCCGACGATCAGTTGCATGACTCCCACGACGGTCAGCATCACGAAGATCAATGTTGTCGAATAGGCGATGGCCAGACCGTAGTCGTTATTCTCGACCCGCCCGATGATGTAGCTGGTCGCCATGTCATATTCCGCCGACACAAGGAAGATCACCGCCGAAATGGCCGTCATTGCCCGCACGAAGCTGTAGACCAACGCCGCCAAAATGGCAGGGCGCAGCAACGGCAGGATCACCTTGCGGAAGGTCTGCCAGCTGTTGGCCCCAAGGGTGAGCGACGATTCATCGAGCGATTTGTCGAGCTGCGACATCGACGCGATCCCCGCGCGCACCCCAACGGGCATGTTGCGGAAAATGAAGCTGATGATCAGGATCAACCCTGTGCCGGTGATCTCGATCGGCGGGACGTTGAAGGCAAGGATGTAGCTGACGCCAATGACAGTGCCGGGAATGGCAAAGCTGAGCATGGTGCCGAACTCGAACGCGTTCTTGCCCGCGAATGTTTGGCGCGTCAGTAGGTAGGCGGTGATCAAGCCAACCACTGCTGTAAGCGGGGCCGCTGCCGCTGCGATGTAGATGGTCGTCCAGAAGCTATCCCAAGCCGCGCCGGTCCAACGGATACCGCTATCCTCGATCCTGACGGAGAAGGCAGTGACGTAATGCTTGAAGGTCAGGTCATTGTTGACGCCCCAAAGCTCCACCACGCTGCCGTAAAGGATCATCCCGTAGATCACGATGGTGAACAGCCCCCACGCGCCGGCGATCACGAAGACCGGAATGGAAAGCCCGCTTGGCATCATCGGATGCACGCCTGCGTCACCTTTGCCGGATACTGTGGTGTAGCTTTTCTTTCCCAGCCACGCGCGCTGCGCGTAGAAAGCCGACAGGGTGAAGAACAGCAGCACCATAGCCAGCACTGCCGCGCGGCCTTGGTCATATTGTGCGCCGACAATGGCGAAGAAAATCTCGGTCGACAGCACGTCGAAGTTGCCGCCAAGCACCAGCGGGTTGCCGAAATCTGCCATACTTTCGATGAAGCCCAGCAGGAAGGCGTTTGCAAGGCCGGGCCGCATCAGGGGCAGTGACACAGTGCGGAAGGTTTGCCACTTGTTGGCCCGTAACGTTTGTGCGGCTTCCTCCATTGAAGGGGAGACGCCCTCGACCACGCCGATCAGCACGAGGAAGGCGATTGGGGTGAAAGCCAGAACCTGCGCGATCAGCACGCCCGGCAGGCCGTAAAGCCACCGGCTAGGCTGCACGCCAAAAAGCTCTGACACAAATTGTGTGACAGCGCCGGACAGGCCGAACAGCAAGATCAGCGCCAACCCGATCACGAAGGGCGGGGTGATGATGGGCAGAACTGTCAGGGCCCGAAGCGCGCGTTTGTAGCGGAAGCCGGATCGGGTGACGACCAGCGCGAAGACAAGGCCAAGCACCGTGGTCAGCAGCCCCACGAGGACTGCGAGGAACAGCGAGTTCCACGCCACGCCACACCGCCCGCCGCTCAGGCATCCCAAGCCCCAGAGCCTGTCGTCAAAGAACTTTGCTGCGAACACGCTGACGGAATAACCGCCCCCTTCGGTGACGAAGGCGGCCAGCAACATTTTGGCGATGGGGAAGAACACGAAGGTGGTCACGATGACAATCACGCCACCAATGGCGCTGACCACAAAAACATCCCCGTTGATGGCTCCACGCGCCGCAACGCCTTGGGTGAACAGGAACAAGAAGGCGGAGGCTGCGACCATCGCGCCGAACCCCATGCCGAATTGCCGGTCGTCAAGCTCCCCGAAGACGGCCTTCAACCATTCGAAATTGAACCCGCGGATCCCAATGCCGAAGCCCTGCGCGGTCAGCCAGCCAAAGCCAAGCGCGCCAGACAGGATCAAGATTTTCGCGTAGAGGGGATCGCTTTTGGGCCGCCCGATTGCGAGAAGCGACAGCGCTAGCGGCAGGATCAGCGGCGCGAGCCAGAGCTTTTCACCCTGTGCAATCAGGAAGGCCGCAGGGGCATAATCTTCGTCGAACGGATAGCCGTCCACCAGCCATTCAAACGACAGGATTCCGTCCTCCACCCCGTACCAGGGGAGAAGCAGGAACCCGACCCACCCCGCCACGATCCAGAAGATCAGCGCGGGGTGGGAGGTCTTGGTGCTTGTGGTGTTACGCAAGGATTATTGCGGCAGTGTAGAGACGTCTTCGTCCCATTTTTGCAGCAGGCGCTTGCGCTCGTCCGACGACCCGTAGGTTTTGAAGTCGTAGTCGATCAGCTTGATGGACGACATGTCCGGCGCAGAAGGCGAGGTTTCGGCGCCTTTGTTGGACGGCACTTGGAACGCGTTAACTTGCAGTGCCAGATTTTGCGCATCAGCGGAGAGTGCCCAGTCATAGAACTTCTTGGCCTCGTCCATGTTGCGCGCGCCTTTGATGATCGACATGGAGCCGATCTCGTAGCCGGTGCCTTCACACGGGGCGACAACTTTGACGGGGAAACCCGACACAGCCTGCGCCACGGCGTCGTGCATGAATACGATACCGATTGTGTTCTCGCCACGGCCAGCCGCTTTGATCGGGGCCGAACCGGACTTGGTGTATTGGTTGATGTTGGCGTGCAGGCCCTTCATGAAATCGAAGCCGTCGTCTTCACCAAACAGTTGCACCATCGTCGCCAAGGTCGTGTAGGCCGTGCCCGAGGAGTTCGGGTTCGCCATTTGCACATGGCCTTTGTATTCAGGCTTTAGCAGGTCTTTCCAGCAGGCAGGTTCCGGCAGGTTGTTCGCCGCCAACAGGTCGGTGTTGTAGCCATAGCCCAACGCGCCCGAATAGATGCCGATGGTCTTGTCGCCGGCACTTGTGGCTTGCGAAATCGCCCAGTCGTTAAGCTCGCCGCGCATGGGGGAGACATAGGGTTCCGTCAGGTCTTCCTCTGCGGCTTGCAGGTGCGGATCACCGGTGCCGCCCCACCAGACATCGCCTTTCGGGTTGGTCGATTCCGCTTTGATCTGGGCAAAGGTTTCGCCCGATGACTTGCGGGTCATATTGACGTCGATGCCGGTCGCATCCTCGAAACTTCGTGCCATCAGTTGGCACCAGTCTTCTTGCGCCGAGCAATAAAGCGTTAGCTTATCAGCCTGCGCCGCCGACACGCTGGCCATCATCGCCAACAGTGACGGGATCGCCAGTTTTGTGAACTTTCTCATAGTATCCTCCCTAGGTTTACGTCGTCTTGGTCTTAGTTGCTGCTCTTTGAGGCAGCTTGGTCAACAATTTTCTGCTCAGCCTGTCTCGTCAGCGGTGCTAAGGCGGCTTGATAAAAGCGCGCCGGTGGCTTCAACAATCGGGTAGGCCGCGTAGGTAAACGCCGTGTTCACCTGTTTGAGTGCGCGGATGGTTTCCTGATGCAGATTGCTGGTCTCCACACTCGCAGCATTGCCGCTGCGCAGGCGGTCAAGGTGGTGCGCCTGAAGGCGATGTTCTGCGTCCCGCGCGCGGTCTTTCTCCTCCACAAGTTGTATCGCCGCTTCGGCGTCGCCTGTCATCAGCACGTTCAGGCCAAGCTGCACATTTGACAATACGCGGTCGTGGAAATCGGTGAGGTCACGTAAACCCTCCTTAGAGAAGGACAGCCCGTCCGCATGGAGCTTGCGCGCGTTCTCGACAAGGTTGGACGACACCTGATCGCCTGCGTCCTCCAGATGGTTGGCGATGGTTGCGATATCCATTGCGCGGCTTGCCTGCGCGGCGGACAGCACGCCTTCCTGCAACTGTGCAATGTAGAGCTTCACCTCGAAATGCATGCGGTCCACCTCGTTCTCGCTTTCGCAAATCGTCTGGTAGACGGCTTCGTCCCATTCGCTCATCAGGCCCAGGGCGGGGACGAGCATTGTATAAACCTGCTCCCCCATCTCCAGAACTTCGCGGGCAGCGCAGGCCAAGGCACGCTCGGGATCGGTGGTTGTCATGTCCAAGGCACTTATGCGCCGCGGCTTGGATGCGGCTTTGTCAGGCAGCATGGCGGTGGCAAGGCGCAGGGCTGGTGTGATCAACGCCATTCCGAGGCCCAGAACCACCACGTTAAACAGCAGGTGGATGTTGATCGATTGCACCGCTGCATCCGCGCCAAGCAGACCCGTGTGATCGCGCCATTCAAGGAGGGCAATCAGCGCAAGCACCGCGCCGCCACCACGAATCAAGAGGTTCGCGAGCATCACCCGTCTGGCCGATTGCGCGGCGGACATGGTCAGTAATACTGGGATCGTGGCACCACCAAGGTTCGCGCCCAATACGATTGCGGCGGCGGTCGGAGCCTGAAGGATGCCTTCGGCGGCCATGGCAACAACAGCCAGAACGGTGGCAACGCTGGAATGAACGGCCCACGCCAGAACGGCGCCGAGCAGGAAGGAGGTCAACAAATCTTGCGACAGGTAGGAGAAGATCAGCGCGGTGACTTCGCTCTCTTGCAGGGGTGCGGTGGCGGCGCGGATCATGGTCAGCGACGTTAGCACCAAAGCGATGCCAATGATGATGCGCCCGGTTTGTTTGGCGCGTCGGGATTGGGCCTTCAGGAATAAGGCGACCCCCACGACCAGCAGGACAGGGATCAGCGCAGAGATGGGCGTCAACAGAATGCGTGAAGCGATGGCGGACCCGAGATCAGCCCCTAGGATTACGGCCAAGCTGCTCCCGGCCGACAAGGTGCCAGCGGCGGCAAACCCCGCGACCAGCATGGCCACAGCGGTCGAGCTTTGCATCGCGATGGCGGCTAAAAGTCCGCTGGCGGCGGCGGTTGAGTTTTTCTCGGACGCGCGCCGGACGCCTGTGCGAAGCGGCCCAGAGAAGCCGCGTTCAATCCCAGTGCGCACCAACCGCACGGACCACAAGAGCAGCGCGATTGCCCCTGCAAGATTCCCGACGATCAGGATCACAGACCTATGCCCGATCCAAGTTTTACCTCATTCAGAGGAGTCACTTTTCCACCATCAATCCTTTGACCTCCAAAAGGCCGTTAGCCAATCGGACCACTGAAATGTGCTATATGCAACATTTTTTCTTGCAATAAAGTGGAGAAGGCCACAGTTTTGGCGGCAAGTTGGGGGCTTTCACTCGAAAATTAGAAGGCGTTTATGTCGCTTGATGTTGGACTAGAAACACGGCCGAAGCTGAAAAAGCAGGAGCGTCGCGAGCATATTCTGCTTGAGCTGCGACTGCGGCCGCATGTTCGCATCTCCGAGTTGGCAGAACGGTTTCGCGTGTCGACAGAGACCGTCCGGCGCGATTTGGAAAAGCTAAGTGCGGACGGCCTTTTGGACCGTGCGCATGGTGGCGCATCCGCTCTGGCGTCCGGCCACTATCCGGGCTTTGATGAACGGGCCTCCGCCCGCGTCGAGGAACGCGAACGGATCGGGCGTATGGCCGCGAGCCTTGTGCAACCCGGTGAGACGTTAATGGTTGATTCCGGCTCCACCACTGTGCAGTTCGCCCGCTTCCTTGCCTATGACGGGACGCCCTGCATTGTGATTACCAACAGCTTTCCGGTGGCGATGGCCCTTGGCCAAAGCGATGCGGCAAGCGTTATCATGTGTCCGGGTGACTACCTGCCATCGGAATCTGCCGTCATCGGAACCGACGCCGTCGAGTTTTTGGAACGCCATTCGGTCGACCGGTGCCTGATCGGCGCGACGGGCATCAGTGAAGGGGGGCCGTCGGAAACCGTGAGGGGGTTTGCGGCGATCAAGCGCGCGATGTTGCGCAGAAGCACGGTGTCACACCTGCTGGTCGACTGTGAGAAATTTGGGCGAAAAGGGCTCGCCCAAGTCGGGAACCTGTCAGACATGACGTCTGTGATTTCCGATCAAGAGCCTGAGGAAGAGCTCGCAAGCTGGCTCCGACGCGCAGATGTCGAAGTGCTTGTCGCCCGTTGAATTCGAAAGCGCCTGACTGGAAACGGCAGGCCACTATGCAAAACCAAGGGAGGAAACCATGAGTGAACTTAGAAAGATGTTGGCAGCGACCAGTGCGGTAGCTGTTATGTCGTTGGCTGCTTCGGGCGCGTGGGCGCAGGACTGCCCGCGTGGCGATCTCGACGCGCGCTACTGCGACAGGGACGGCGACATGATCGCTGACGTGCCAGAAGATGAGTCCCAGCTGCTGGACCCCAACCCGCTGATCTTCGCCTACACTCCGGTTGAGGATCCTGCCGTCTACAAAACAGCGTGGGCCGACTTCCTTGATCACCTGAAAGAGAAAACCGGCAAAGATGTCGTGTTCTTCCCTGTGCAGTCGAATGCCGCACAGATCGAAGCCATGCGCTCCGGCCGCCTCCACATTTCAGGGTTCAACACCGGCTCCAACCCGCTGGCGGTGAACTGCGCGGGCTTCAGCCCGTTTACGATCATGGCGTCGAAAGACGGCGGCTTCGGGTATGAGATGGAGATCATCACCTATCCTGGCTCCGGCGTGGAAAAGGTCGAAGACATCAAGGGCAAACAGCTTGCCTTCTCGTCCCCGACTTCCAACTCCGGCTTCAAGGCGCCCTCGGCAATCCTGAAATCCGAATACGGCATGGAAGCGGAGCGCGACTTCGAACCTGCCTTCTCGGGCAAGCACGACAACACCATTCTTGGCGTGGCCAACAAGGACTACACCGCGGGAGCTATCGCCAACTCGGTGCTGACGCGGATGATCGAGCGTGACGTGGTCAAGCCGGAGCAAGTGGTCTCGATCTACAAATCCCAGACCTTCCCGACGACCGGCTTTGGCACCGTCTACAACCTGAAGCCAGAATTGCGCGCGCAAATCAAAGACGCGTTCTTCAGCTTTGACTGGGAAGGGACGAGCCTACAGGAAGAGTTCTCCAAGTCCGGCGAGGAGCAGTTCCTTGAAATGAATTACAAGGAATTTTGGGACGTGATCCGCAAAATCGACGCGGCGAACGGCGTAAGCTACGCCTGCGAATAGGGTAACATCCCTTTGGCGGCGCTCGATTCAGGGCGCCGCCACTCTGACTTTCTCCAATCGAGGCTGGATATGCTGAAACTCAAAAAGCTCGTGAAAACCTATCGCACGGGCGATCAAGCCTTGAAGGCAATAGACCTAGAGGTGCCGGAAGGGCAGGTGCTGGCGCTGATCGGCCCCTCGGGTGCCGGTAAATCAACCCTGATCCGCTGCATCAACCGACTGGTCGAACCTACCTCCGGAGAGGTGTGGCTGGGTGATATCGAACTGACGCATCTGAAATCATCTGGCTTGCGCCGCGCGCGCCGCGAGATGGGCATGATCTTTCAGGAATACGCCTTGGTCGAGCGTTTGACTGTGATGGAAAACGTCCTGTCCGGTCGCTTGGGCTATGTCGGCTTCTGGCGCAGCCTCACGCGCCGCTTCCCGCAATCTGATGTGGACGAAGCGTTCCGCCTGCTTGATCGTGTAGGCCTCTTGGAGATGGCCGACAAACGCGCGGACGAGCTGTCCGGCGGCCAGCGTCAACGCGTCGGCATCTGCCGCGCCCTGATCCAGAACCCCAAACTGCTGCTGGTGGACGAGCCTACGGCCTCGCTTGACCCGAAGACCAGCCGCCAGATCATGCGCCTGATTTGCGAGCTGTGCGCCGAACGCGGGCTTGCCGCGATTATCAACATTCACGACGTCGCCCTCGCACAAATGTTCGTGCAAAGGGTTGTTGGTTTGCGCTTTGGCGCGATCGAATTTGACGGCCCGCCTGACGCTTTGGTGCCGGAAGTCCTGACCACGATCTACGGCGAGGAAGACTGGGAAGCGACGATCAAGAAAGTCGAAGACGACGACACAGAAATCGAGGCCGCAGAGTGAGCACAGAACTAGAAACCATTCTGGGCCGGAAATGGCGCCGCCCGCCCTTCGTTGAAAATCCAGTGCTGCGGTGGGGCCTAATCGCGGGCTTCGTGGTCTACCTGATCGCCGCCTATATGACGATCGAGATCAATTGGTCCCGCGTCTATGAGGGCTTGGACCGGGGGGCGGCATTTGTGCTGGCTTTCACCAGCCCCGACTTTGTCTCTCGCGCGTCGGACATTTGGGCCGGATTGCTGGAAAGCATCATCATGACTGTCGCCGCATCCGTGGTCGGCATCCTGATCTCCATTCCTATCGGCCTTGGCGCCGCCCGCAATATTGCACCTTTGCCGGTCTATCTGGTGTGCCGCGGGATTGTCGCCGTCAGCCGCGCCTTGCAAGAGATTATCGTTGCCATTCTGCTCGTCGCAATTTTCGGTTTCGGCCCGTTGGCAGGTTTCCTGACACTTAGCTTTGCCACCATCGGCTTCCTGTCGAAACTGCTGGCCGAGGACATCGAAAGCATGGACCGCGTTCAGGCCGAGGCGATCCGTGCGTCGGGTGCGCGCTGGACGCAATGGATCAACTACGGTGTGCAACCACAGGTGATGCCGCGTCTGGTGGGCCTGTCGATTTACCGGCTTGATATCAACTTCCGCGAAAGCGCCATCCTTGGGCTGGTGGGTGCGGGGGGCATTGGTGCCACGCTGAACACCGCTTTTGACCGCTACGAGTATGACACCGCCGCCGCGATCCTGATCCTGATTATCGTGATCGTCATGGCGCTGGAATATATCTCCGGCATTGTCCGCGCGAGGGTCCAGTAATGCCCGTAGAACAGAGAGGCGGCACGGCTATTTGGCGCCGCAGAACCACCAAGCAGTCTTTGATGCACTGGGCGATGTGGCTGATCGGGACAGCGATCTTCATGTATTGCTGGCAGCAAATTTCCAACGCGACGACGTGGTTTTTCGTCTGGGATGCACCGCGCATTGCGGGCGATATCTGGTCGCGGGCCACGCCGCCACGGTGGGAATATATCTCTCAACTCGGCCGCCCGATCTGGGACACCTTGAATATCGCCACCTTGGGCACCTTGATCTCGCTTTGCATCGCGGTGCCGGTGGCGTTCCTCGCGGCTCATAACACAACCCCGTCGCGGCTGTTCATCCGTCCGCTGGCGCTGTTCGTCATCGTTTCGACACGCTCGATCAACTCGCTGATCTGGGCCTTGCTGCTGATTGCCATCATCGGCCCCGGAGTGTTTGCGGGGGTGGTCGCGATTGCGATCCGTTCCATCGGGTTTTGCGCGAAGCTGCTCTACGAAGCGATCGAGGAGATCGATGAGGTTCAGGTGGAAGCCATCACCGCAACAGGGGCGTCGCGCTGGCAGGTCATGGCTTACGGGATTGTCCCACAAATCCTTCCTGCTTTTGCTGGCATTGCCGTGTTCCGCTGGGACATCAACATTCGTGAATCCACGGTTCTGGGTCTTGTCGGGGCAGGGGGCATTGGCCTTCAGCTTTCGGCGTCGCTGAATGTCTTGGCGTGGCCGCAGGTCAGCCTGATCCTGTTGGTGATCCTTTTTGCAGTTGTGATCAGCGAATGGGTGTCTGCCAAAGTCAGGGGGGCGATCATTTGAGCGCCATGGACACCGCGACAGCACTCGCGGCGTATGAGGCCGTGCGCCACCGTCTCCCGCAAGCTATCCCTGCGCAGAACGCTCCGACCCATGTCGCGACGCTGGAGGATATTGCAGATCAGTATGACGCTTTCTTGCTGGATGCGTTCGGCGTGCTCAACATCGGGGAAACCGCCATCCCTGGTGTGATCGAGCGGATCGAAACCCTGAAAGCGCAGGGCAAACGGGTGATCGTGGTGTCGAATGCCGCGGGTTTTCCCCACGCCATGTTGATGGAGAAATACCAACGCCTTGGCTATGACTTCGCGCCCGAAGACGTCATTACCAGCCGCGCCACGCTGCTATCTACCATAGGCTCTCACAGCAAGTTGCATTGGGGTTTGATGGCCACCCGCAGCACCGGTCTTCGCGACCTAGAAGAGCTGCACGTCACCTATGTTGAGGAAGACCCAGCACCTTACGCAGATGTCGACGGTTTTCTGATGATCGGCAGCGCAGCTTGGACCGAAAAGCGCCAAGCGCTGCTGGTTCAAGCCCTGAGAGATCGCGCAAGGCCGGTTTGGGTGGGCAATCCCGACATTGTGGCCCCGCGCGAAACCGGCTTTTCGATAGAACCCGGGCACTTCGCGCACCGTCTTGCGGATGAGACAGGGATTCAGCCAAGTTTCTTCGGCAAACCTTTCGGCAATATCTACGATCTGGCGTTCCAACTGTTGGGACCGGATATTCCCCGAGACCGGATCGTCATGGTTGGCGACAGCCTGCACACTGACATTCTGGGCGCACAGACCGCCGGCATCGCGTCTGCCCTAATTGCGGAGTACGGCTTTTTTGCAGGCCACGACATCCAAGGCGCGATTGAGCAGTGTGGTATCATCCCGACCCACATTGTGACACGGCCCTAAGACCTAAAAGTCCTTCAACGGCTTCGTCGGCAACAATCTTTTCTTAACCACTTTGTGGTGCCTTGAAGTTATTGCGCTGCACTCCGACAGAGATTGGCCTTGCCTTGGCACTGTCGGCTTTGATGCGGGCTTTAGTCGACAAGGATGCAAAAAGATGCAGGTCACCGCTACAGCCTTGCCTGAGGTATTGGAACTGATCCCGAAACGAGTGGCGGACGCACGCGGTTACTTCAGTGAGACATGGAATTCCAAGTCACTGGCGCAGGTCGGGATTGATTTGAGTTTCTGCCAAGACAACGAGTCATTCTCTGCGCGCAAGGGCACATTGCGCGGGTTGCACATTCAGGCCCCACCCAATGCGCAGGACAAACTGGTGCGGGTTGTTGCAGGCGCTATCCTGGATGTTGCGGTGGACATTCGCGAGAGCTCCGCGAATTACGGCAAATGGGTTGGGGTGGAGTTGAGTGCGGCCAAAGGCAACCAGATTTTTGTGCCCCAAGGCTTTTTGCACGGCTTCGTTACGCTCACGCCCGACACGCATGTGATCTATAAATGCAGCGCTTTCTACGCGCCTCAATCGGAATTGAGCGTCAGGTGGGACGACCCCGTTCTTGGGATTGATTGGGGGGTGCAAACCGACCAGATCATTCTGTCTCGAAAGGACGAGCAAGCGTTATCCGTTTCCGAGCTGGGAGCCCTTTTGAAGTGTGGTGCAGTGGCATGAAGATTCTGGTGACCGGCGGAGCAGGGTTCATCGGTTCTGCCGTTGTGCGCGAAGCAATTTCGCAAGGGCATAGTGTGCTGAATGTCGACAAGCTAACCTACGCCTCATGTTTGACTAATGTGAGAACTGTGGAGCAAAACTTGGGCTATTCATTTGCCCAGGCCGATATTTGCGACGGTCAGGCGATGGCTGCGTTGATCTCGCAGTTTCGCCCAGATGCGATCATGCATTTGGCGGCGGAGTCTCATGTAGACCGATCCATCGATAGGCCGGGGGCGTTTGTTGCCACCAATATTTCGGGCACTTACACCTTGCTCGAAGCCGCACGGAAATACTGGCAGGATGCTGGGCGCCCTGACGGGTTTCGGTTTCACCATGTTTCCACGGATGAGGTTTTTGGTTCCTTAGCTGATACGGGCGCGTTCACCGAAGACAGCCCCTACGCTCCGAACAATCCTTACTCGGCCACCAAAGCGGCAGCCGATCATTTGGCTCGGGCATGGCACGAAACCTACGGGTTGCCTGTGGTGCTCTCGAATTGTTCGAACAACTACGGACCCTATCAGTTCCCAGAAAAGCTCGTGCCGGTTGTGATTTTGAATGCCTTGGCGGGGCTATCAATTCCTGTTTACGGCTCTGGCAAGCACATGCGCGACTGGCTTTATGTCGAAGACCATGCCCAAGCGTTGCTGACAGTTGCCACCAACGGAGCGACCGGGCGCAGCTACAATATTGGTGGTGGGAAGGACCTTTCCAACTTGGAACTGGTGCAAACCATTTGCAGGATTATGGACCAATTGCGGCCGGCGGGTCATCCGTATTCCGATCTGATTTCCTTCGTGCCAGACCGTCCGGGTCATGACCGCCGATATGCCATTGACGCGACCCGCATCCAAGCCGAGTTGGGCTGGCAGCCAAAGGTCACACTGGAGGAAGGGCTAGAAAAAACGGTTGGTTGGTATTTGGCGAACGCGCACTGGTGGCGTCCACTTCAGGAGCGCTCAGGTGTCGGACGACGGTTGGGTCTGACAGCGTGAAGGTTCTGGTTTTCGGAGGGGCGCACGGGCAGGTCGCGACCAGCTTGCGGCGGCAATCTGGTAACCGGATACAGATACAGAGCCTTGGGCGCGATAGCGTTGATTTTCGGGTGGGCGGACAGATCACGGCGGCAATTCAGGCGACAGATGCAGACGTGATTATCAACGCGGCAGCCTATACGAACGTGGATAAAGCCGAGCACCAGCCCGAGTTGGCCGAACAGATAAACCACCTTGCGGTGGCAGAGATCGGGCGCGCTGCCGCCATGCGTGCGATCCCCGTGCTTCACATTTCGACGGACTATGTGTTCTTCGGAACTGGGGAAACACCTTGGCGGCCCCACGACCCGACGGACCCAAGAAGCGTGTACGGCGCATCAAAGGCCCGAGGGGAGCAAGCACTGGCGCAGGCGGGTGGCTGCTTTGCGATACTGCGCACGTCTTGGGTGTTCTCGGCAGGTGGCCAGAATTTCGTTCTGGCCATGTTGCGCTTGGGCGATGATGAGTCGATCGTGCGGGTCGTGAAGGATCAAATCGGCGGGCCAACCAGCGCTGATGATATCGCGCGGGCTCTGCTGACCATCGCTCAGAGACTGGTCGCGGGTAGATCCGGCGGCGGGGTGTATCATTTTTCGGGCGCACCGGACTGCAGTTGGGCAGAATTCGCACACGAGATTTTCACACAGGCAGGCCGAAATGTTCGCGTTGTTCCGATCCTTTCGGAGGACTACCCAACGGTCGCTATTCGGCCACGCAACTCCAGGCTCGACTGCGCATCGTTAGAGCAAGAGTTCGGGATATTCCGACCGGACTGGCGGGTTGGTTTGGCAAATGTGCTGCAGCAATTGGGAGCAATATCTTGAAACCTCGCAAAGGGATCATTCTTGCTGGCGGATCGGGCACACGGCTTTATCCGATCACACTTGGCCTCTCGAAACAGCTGCTACCGGTGTATGATAAACCAATGATCTTCTATCCGATCTCGACGCTTATGCTGGCCGGCATCCGAGAGATTGCAGTCATCACAACCCCTCATGATCAAGCCCAGTTTCAATCTGTGCTGAAAGATGGCTCTCAATGGGGGGTCTCGTTTGAATGGATCGTCCAAGATCAGCCGGAAGGCCTGGCGCAGGCTTATATTCTCGCGCGGGATTTTCTTGCCGGAGCGCCGAGCGCCCTCATTCTGGGGGACAATATTTTCTTCGGACATGGGCTGACTGAGTTACTGAAGCAAGCCTCCGCCAGCGCGAGAAATACCATTTTTGGCTATCAGGTTCGCAACCCCGAATGTTACGGCGTCGCGGGGTTTGCGCCGGATGGCAGCGTGTCCAGCATTGTCGAAAAGCCAAAATCGCCTGCATCAAATCTTGCGATCACCGGTCTCTATTTTCTTGATGAGTCCGCCCCAGATCTGGCCGATCAGGTAGAGCCTTCCGCCCGTGGTGAGCTGGAAATCACGACGCTTCTAGAGATGTATCTCAAGATGGGTCAACTCGCCGTCGAGAAACTTGGCCGAGGGTTTGCGTGGCTTGATACTGGCACACATGCGAGCCTGCTGGACGCTGGTAATTTCGTGCGCACATTGGAAGACCGACAAGGCCTGCAAACCGGCTGCCTTGAAGAGATTGCATTCCATCAGGGATGGATTGACGCCGCCCATCTGCGAGACCGCGCACGTTTGTTTGCAAAGAATGACTACGGTTTGTATTTGCAGCGCGTTTTATTGGATGCGGCAACCAATGAGTTCAATCTGGACACGAAAGCGGAGATCGATGCGCGGGCCCGACGGTTAGCCGTTTAAGATCCGCCCCCGTGCGTGTCGTGCCAGAAAAACAATCCCGAGAACCATCAGGATCAAGGCCAGTCCAATAACACAGGCGACGCCTTGAGGGTCGAAACTGTAGTGGCGATAGATGCCGTCTCGTGCCACTGCGATGACGTGAACAATCGGATTGTACCACAGCCAATCTTTGTAGGGTTGGGGCAGTTGATCGGGAAGAAACAGCACACCTGACAGCATGAAAAGTGGGCGGTTGATGATCGCCCATACCCTTTCCCAAACCGGAAAGAACTCGAACAGCACAATATTCATTGCCCCGATCGCAAGACCGAGCAACGCCGCCAGCACCAGACTTGCCGCCAATGTGATCGGGTCGAGATTAAGCGGCAGGCCTTCGACAAGCGTGATCCCCGACACCACCACCATCCAGATCAATGTGTGCGTCAGCATGGCCAAAGCAAATCTGGCAAGCACGGCATCAAGCCAGTTCACCACAGGATATGCCAGAAGTGGTCGAGAATACCGAAGTGACAACGCAGTCTTTTGGGCGACATCGCTATACGTCGCAAAGGCGAGATACCCGCTTGCATAGAACATCGCAAAACTGTTCCCCAAGGGCGGGTTCTTGAAAAACAACGAAAACACAAGGCTCAGCAAACTCACCGCGGCCACGGGTTCTAAAATGATCCAGCCATATCCGCCTAAACTGCGCCCATGTGTTGTAGCAATTTCACGCAGCATAAGTGTGGCGACTGGTCTGAAAGGCATGACGGATAGATCTCTCGATATGATTAGGAGAATTTTGAGATTTCATAGCTAACCATCAGAGGTGAATAGCACGTTACTCCGCAGACAAAGGGTCTTGGACATGAGCACTGCACTAGCCACCCCTCGTCGAGAAATTGCTGCACGTAACAAGCTTGTAGAACTGGCACCGATAGTTGAGCCATCCCCACCGCAGGTGCCTCGCACGACCCGAATGAAGCGTGGGAAACGGCGATATATTGGTCTGACCTTAAGCTTCATTCTTTGCGTTCTGATCCCCATTGCGGCCACGGTCTGGTACCTGAGCGAGCGTGCCGCAGATCAATACGCGTCCTCCGCAGCATTCGCGATCCGGACCGAAGAAGCCTCGCTTGGCCTTGATTTGCTGAGCGGGTTTGCTGCCATGTCCGGTAGTAGTTCCAGCGACATCGACATTCTTGACAGGTTTCTGATCAGTCAGGATCTTGTGACCAAGATCCAATCCAAACTGAACCTGCGCAAAGTCTGGTCGAAGCCGCGTAATGCAGATCCGGTGTTTTCATTTGATCCAGATGGCACGATTGAGGACCTGACCACGTTCTGGCAGCGCATGGTTCGCGTGGACTACGATTCCAGCAGTGGTTTGATTGAGGTGGAGGCCAAGGCATTCTCAGAAGTCGAAGCGCGCCAAATTACTCAAGCCATTCTGGCGGAAAGCACGCATCTGATGAACCATCTTTCGGACGGGGCGCATCAAAGCATCATCAAGTCCGCCACCGAAGAATATGAACGCGCCAAATCACGGCTACGAGACGTACGGCTTGCCGTGTCGGCTTTGCGTGCCAAAACGGGAATGATGGATCCGGAAGCGGGGCTGAGCGGTGATCATGGTGTCGTTCAAAGTTTACAGGAAAGCCTTGCGAATGAGCTCGTCAAACTCGATTTGCTGCGCAGCAATCTAGGCGAGAGCGGACAGCAGGCTCGCAATGCCAACGATATCAGAATTGAGCAAAACGAGATCAAGATCGATGTTCTCAGGAGCCGGATTGCCCAAGAGCGGCAAAAGTTCGACGCGAATGACGGCGCCGGATACTCCGAGATCATCGCCAAGTTTGAAGAGCTGTTGGTGGAGCAGCGGTTCGCTGAGGAAGCATATGTTGCGACAACGGCGGCGCTTGATGCTGCTCGCGCTGAAGCGCGCCGGAGTTCCCGATATTTAGCGGTTTTTGTCCAGCCGACCGAAGCGGAACGGGCACTTTATCCGCGACGTGTGCTTATTAGCGTGCTCGTCGGGATGTTCACGCTGTTGCTGTGGGGCCTGTTGGCCTTGGTCTACTACAGCGTCCGTGATCGTAGGCCAGTCTAGGCTATCGTGATGGTCAAACTAGAAGACGTCTCCAAGAGCTTTCGTCAAAAAGGTCAGACCATTCCAATTGTTCTGAACGCGAGCTGCACGTTTCCGGGTCGCGATGCTGTTGGACTGCTGGGACGGAACGGAGCCGGAAAATCCACGTTGTTGCGCATGATCGCCGGACTGGAACAACCGGATACCGGGACGATCCGTATTGAAGGCAGGGTGTCATGGCCGGTTGGATTTCAGGGGAGCTTTCATCCCGACCTGAGTGGATTGGAGAACACGCGGTTTGTGGCGCGGCTGTATCGCATCGATACCAATTGGATGACGCATTTTGTAAGAGAATTCTCCGAACTTGGCGCACAGTTTAACCTTCCATTTCGGAGTTACTCGTCTGGAATGCGTGCGCGGCTTGCATTCGCTGTCTCCATGGCAGTGCCATTCGATACCTATCTCATTGACGAGATCACGGCGGTCGGTGACGCAGCATTTAGAAACAAGTGTGAACGCACCTTGACCGACCGGCTAGACACGAGCGGGGCGATAATTGTGACGCATTCGATGGAGTTCCTGCGCCGGACCTGTCGGTCTGGTGTCGTTCTGGATGGCGGGGCATTCTTATACTTCAAGAAAATTGAGGACGCGATTGCGCACCATCTGGAGCGAATGAAAACCGTGGAGCGAGGTCGTTATTGCGTATGAACTGCTCCACAAATACGCAGATCCATGTTGCTCTCATTGCGTACAACGGGGCGAGATTTCTCCCTGCGCAACTCGAGAGCCTTAGCGCTCAATCGCATCAACCGGCGTCCGTTTGGATATCCGACGATGGTTCTGTCGATCATACGCTAGAACTGGTTAACGCGTTTCAGAAAGCTGCGCGGTTCCCGGTCTATGTGAGGCAGGGCCCAAAGCAGGGTGCGGCAGCGAACATGGCTGAACTTGTCCACCAAATGCCGGGCGGGGCTATCGCTACTTGTGATCAGGATGACGTCTGGCGGCCTGACCGGCTGATGTGGGCGGCTGCGCATTTTGGAAATAGCTCCAGCAAAAAACCCATGGTTCATGTTTGCGCCCGCGCACCAGTTCTTTGGCGGCGGACAGCGCCCCCGCGACCCAGTTTTGCCAACGCTCTGGCCGAAAACGCTGCGCCGGGTAATTCAGTGGTTTTCAATGCTGAAGCCGTCAGGGTGTTGCAGGGGCAATCGCTGACCTCAGCACGCTACGCCCCCTTTTTTGATTGGTGGGCATTTCAGTTGGTGTTGGGGGTAGGCGGGCTGGTGTCGCTTGATCCGCGACGCGGCCTCTTCTATCGCGCACATACCAAGAATGTTCTAGGGCCGCGCTACAGTTACAACGGATTGGTGTCACGCGCGCGCAACCTCGCCAATGGAACATATGCCAACTGGGTTTTGGCTCAGGCCGAAGCATTGTCACGCGCCTCTCACGTCCTGTTGCCAGAACACCGTTCAACCTTGGCCGAATTTCTGGCTCTTGCTAGGGATGGTCTGTGGCACAGCTCAGTGCGCCGGAGATCGCAGATTGAACAGCTGTGCCTCCGTGCGGCTTGGAGATGGAACAGGCCGAATCCTCGCGAGGTTAACCAGAGATTCACTTAGGGCAGGTCATTGTGTCTCCAAAGGAAGGGTCGAGGAAACGCAGTGCTACGCCGTTTGAAATATCTCTTTGAATGCTACGTCGCCGCGAAAGATTTGTGTCGCAGATCTGGCGGCCCGCTTATGGCGGAAGACGGCCGGTTGCTAGGTTATATCGACATCATTCAAGTGGTCGGGCGCAGGCTTGTTATCCAAGGCTGGAGCACGTGCCCCAAAGTGCACCTGTCCCTTGGTGATAGTCGCGAAGAGACAGTGCCGAATATTGATAGAGCCGATCTTGCACAGCATGCAACACCCGGCCAAGGAGAGGCTTTGGGTTTTGCGCTGGCTGTGCCCTACCAAGAAGGGCCGTTCACTTTAACGCTGGGCATGGCAAAGGTGCGGTACAGTTTTGAGAGGCCGAGCTTTCCGTCCGCCTTAGTCCGGCGGGCAAGATACAGGTGGCTCCCGTCTTTCGCCCTCAGAGTGCTGCGTGTTCTCCCGCATGTCGCGGTATGGTATGTTGCGAGGAAGAACAGCGCGCGGGATCGAATTAGGGCCGCATTCAGTGTTCAGCCAGAGGCAAATATTGGGGCACTCAGGTTTGAAAAATTGCCGAGATCAGAGCCTAAGCCTGTGCCGCTCACGATCATTCTGCCGGTTTTTAATGCGTTTGATCTGCTTAAAGAATCGTTGGTTCGGGTCACAAACAACACCGATTGCCCGTGGCATCTAATTATTGTCGAGGATTGCTCTACAGATCGCCGCGTTAGGCCGTATCTGCGCAAATGGAGAAGTGATCATAATAGGGCCTTTCCAGCTCAAATTACGCTGATTGAGAACCCTTCAAATCTTGGTTTCATCAGGTCGGTAAATCGTGCGCTGGTGCTTGCAAGGAAGCGCGGGCATCACGTCGTTCTTCTGAATTCAGATGCACTTGTACCACAAGGCTGGGCATCTCGTTTGCTCGCTCCGATCGTCGCAGATGACAGCGTCGCCAGTGTCACGCCGCTGTCCAATGATGCCGAGATATTCTCTGTCCCGGTGATGTGCCAAAAAGCCGTTCTTGCGCCCGGCCAATGCGATGAAATCGATGCTGTCGCGCGCAGATTGCCTATTGGTTCAAAAGGGTCAGATGCGCCTACGGGCGTCGGCTTTTGCATGGCGCTTAATCAGAAATTCTTGGAGAAATTGCCGCAACTGGATCCGAGCTTCGGGCGCGGATACGGAGAAGAAGTCGATTGGTGTCAAAAGGCGCGGGCTCTTGGTGGGCGTCACTTGGTACAGCCACGGCTGTTTGTCGAACATCGCGGGGGTTCATCGTTTGGTGCGGATGCGAAAAGCACGCTTATCACGCGGAACAATGCCCGGATCTCGGTGCGCTATCCCAACTATAACTCCGACGTTCAAGCCTACATCCGAGACGATCCATTGCGAACAGCGCGGCTTGCATTGGGATTGGCCTATGTTGCTCAGGCCATGAAGGGGGAGGTGGCGTTGTATCTGGCCCACTGCTGGGGTGGCGGCGCCGAGTATTATCTTCAGAATAGAATTTCCGCTGACTGTGCCGAGAAAGGCGGGGCGATTGTGCTGCGTGTTGGTGGACCCCGTCGCTGGCATTTAGAACTGCACACCCCACTTGGGCTGACACACGGCGGGTGCGAAGATGTTGAGATAATCGAACAGCTTTTGAGCACTGTTGAGAAGTTGCGTGTAATTTACTCCTGCGCCGTCGGTGATCCTCGGCCACACGAGATTCCAGACGTTCTTGTTCGTTTAGCGCGGGGGCGTCCGATTGATGTTCTGTTCCACGACTACTTTCCGTTGTCTCCCTCCTATCACTTGCTCGACCAATCTTCCGAATTTCACGGCATACCCGACACATCTTCCGAAGATCAGGCGCATCAGTTTTCATCGATGGGCGGGCAAAATGCTGTTCCTCTACGCGGCTGGCGCGCCGAATGGGATAAGCTACTTCTTCAATCAGATAGGTGCGTTGCCTTTTCGAATGCGAGTGCTGACCTGATCGGAAAAGCTGTGCCGCACCTTGCGTCGAAGATCGTCGTTCAACCACATCAATTGCATCACCCGATACCAAGCCTCCGCTTTTCTGGCGGTGCAGGAAAAAGCATCGGCATCCTCGGGAACATCAATGCCCACAAAGGGGCTCAGATTGTAACGGACCTAGCTAGGAAGCGCCGCGAAACAGGGCAGGGGCCGGTTGTGCTTATTGGCGAACTTGATCCGGCTTACACGTCTCCAAGTGGCTTGGTTGTCCACGGGCGTTATGCACTTTCCGAAATGGAAGCTCTTGTGAAACGCTACGGGATTGGAGCATGGGTGATCCCCTCGATCTGGCCGGAGACGTTTTCCTATACGACCCACGAAGCGCTTGCGACCGGACTGCCAGTTTTCGTCTTTGACCTTGGGGCCCAAGCCGAAGCCGCGGCTCGGGCTTCCAATGGGCAAGTTGTTCCATTCGGCCCGTCAGAGCGTCGTGCAGATGATCTTTTTGACGCGATCCTCGCCGCCCACGTCTTAAGGGGTAAGGCTGTTGCATAGGCGCGCCATCCCAATCCAAGATATGAAGCGTCGCGGTGTCGAAGTGCTAAACCGCGCGGGCGGCGTCGTGATGATGCCGCCCAAGTTTAAGTTGGAAGCTCCGTGCAGCCTCAAGTGGGTGGATTACGAGCATTCCTTGGAACTTGGCGCCTTCTCCTATCATGTGTCCGGCTATGCCTTCGCGAGCCGTATCGGGCGATATTGCTCCTTTGGCGAGAATGTTCAGATTGGACGCCAAAACCACCCGACAGGTTGGGCTTCTACGAGTCCGGCCTTCTACCTCCAAAGCCAACTCTTCAATGTTGGAACCGTATTCGAGCATTCGGATGACTATCATGGATTTCTGCCAGCTCCACGTTCCACGCCGACCCAGGTTCAGGTTACTCAGATCGGCAATGACGTCTGGATAGGCCACGGTGCGCTGATCTGTGCTGGCGTGAACGTTGGCGACGGTGCGGTGGTGGCTGCGCATTCGGTCGTCAGTCGAGATGTGCCGCCTTATACGGTTGTTGCTGGCAATCCAGCTGTCATCAAGAAGCACCGGTTCGCACCGGAGTGGATCTCGCCAATGCTCAGGTTGAAATGGTGGAGATACGCGCCTTGGCAACTGCGCCATCTTGATATCAGTGACGTGAAAGCGTTTGTCGCGGGCGTTTCCGAAATGCGCGATACCGCGCCTTACACCGCTGATATAGTTTCCGATGCGGAATTTAGCGGTAATGCGATGTCGGGCCAATAGGCGGACAAAGCGCAAGCGCCTGTTAGTCCAACGACTGGCGCAACTCCGCAAGGAACCGTCGACGGAACACGTCGTTCTGCTTTGTCGCTTGCCGAGCAATATGAGGCGGCCCTGCTGTCCAGCCGCTTAGGTCAGTGTTAAGGAAGCTGGCGATATCGGCAATTACGCTTTCGGGGCTTTCAACGAGCTCCTCATAGGTGACGTGCAAACGCCGAAGAGACGCCGCATCGCACAGAATGCGCACGATCTGTTCCGACAGCAAACTCGATTGAACGAGTGAGCGGAGCTGCATCGGACGGTATTGCGGGCGAACGTCTGAGCGTGCAGCTTGCGCACTGGTCCATTGCTTCGTTTGGTCCGCAATCATCAAGGAGATTGCTTGGCCTATGGTATCGCTGCGGGTCATATGAATGACGTGGACGCCACTGAACATTCTATCGATCCTGCAACGAAACAGCATCGCAAGCTGATCCCACGACGTCTTGAAACCATAGATTTGTCCGGCTTCGATCGGTGCTTCGCAGAGGTGAAGGATATAGTCAGGAAACGACCGCAAACCATGCGCTGCGCAGGTTTTTATCACGGTATCAAAGTTCAACTGCTCATGAAATCCACCAAACGCAGGCGTGTCCCTAAGATAGCCCGCCAACAGGTTCGAGCCGCAGCGGTTCGAGAATGCAAGGCAGACTAACGGAACGTCAAAAACCGGAGCATCTTCAACGTAGTGCAACCCGGCGCCAAACTGGCGCGTAAGCTGCTTTTCGTGAATGCCTGGTTCCGAGAGTAGATCAAAGATAGACATGGTCGGAACTTAAGGCGCGATCAGTTAATTATGTCGTAAGAGACTTCCAAAGTGACTGCTCCAAAGACCTCCAAAATGTTCTCCCCACCAAAGTCAAACTGGACGCCACCAGCGACGATATGACCGAAACTACTTAGCGGCTGTCCTTCGAGCATGCCTGCATCTATGCGTAGGGTATCCCCGTCAGCCGCCACAAAATCCATCACGCTGTCGTTCCCTCCGGTGAACAGAAAGACATCTGCACCGTCGCCGCCATAAAGGGTGTCGTTGCCGTCCCCGCCATCCAGAATATCCGCGCCATCGCGGCCGAATAATACGTCATCGCCACTCCGGCCGATCAGCATGTTGTCATTGTGGTCGCCTCGCAGATTGTCGCTTGCGTAGCCACCCGCCAAGTCCTCAATGCTGTCATATGTGTCGCCGACGGCAATTCCGGTCGAAAGCGAAGGTATCATTAGATCAACCCTGATCCCGACAGCGCTTTCCCGGTAGTCTGCCCGGTCACGTCCTGCGCCGCCAAAATGGGCGTCCGCATCTGCGCCACCCATGAGGACGTCATCACCATCGCCACCATATAAAGTGTCGTTCCCCCACCGACCGAAGAGCCAATCGTTTCCGTCGAGGCCGTGGATGACGTTGGCTCCAGTTGTACCGCGCAAGTTGTCATCGAAGGCTCCACCTGAAAAATTCTCGATGGCAATGTAGCGATCCCCGAAGGCCTCACCGAGATTAAGGTAGAGGTGCCTCGGGTCGACTCGAACACCCTGTGTGGCGTTGGCGTAATCCGCAGTATCTGTTCCACCCCCTCCGGCGAGGGTATCAGCCCCCAACCCACCGTTGAGCCAGTCATCCCCATCTCCACCAGCTAATACGTCATCACCACCCAGACCAAATAGGACGTCATCGCCGCCCCAGCCGATGAGCTGATTGGCGAAGCCATCGCCTGTCAGATGGTCATCGAATTCCGACCCGCCGATGTTTTCGATGGCAGTTAGAGAGTATCCAGCAGCCGCGCCCCCATTTTCACCGGCAGACGCGAGATTGACGACGACAGCCGTCGCAGAGTCAAAAAACGCAACCTCGTCAATCCCGCTGCCACCATCGAACTGGTCAATTCCAGCGCTGTAGAGGAAAATATCGTCGCCGGACAAACCGCGCATAACGTCGTCGCCTGAGGTGCCTTCCAGAATGTCGTCGTCTTCGGTGCCCAACACGATTCCTTCAATCGCAGCGGAGTTGTCTCCTGCATGTAGGCTCGCTGCAGTATGATTGAGGGTGAAGACATCTTGCGTGGCGAAATCAGACTGCGTGAGTGCACGACCGTCATTCGAGAGAACGGTTAGACTTTCGCTTCCAAATTCGATCCTGATGCCGTTGGACAATGGGGTAAAGGTTAAGGCCTCCATGGAATAGACCTGCCCCCATCGGGAAAGATCCAGTTTATCCACGCCCACCTGGAAATCACTTATAAGATCCGGCTGACCGTCAGCGGTGAGTGCAAACAGATCAGCGCCTGCGTCGCCAGTCAGATCGTCGGACCCGGCACCGTCTAGAATGATGTCGTCAAGAACCCCGCCTGACACCGCACCCCCCCCAGACCCCGCTTGCACGATGTCGCCCAAGGACGAAATGTCGTAAGTGAAGTACGAGAAAGCCCCATTGCCTTGCCCGTATGCAAACAGGCGAAGCTGGTCACCGTCGATGGACATTCCGATGTCGGTGACATCTTCCAGTTGATTGATCTCTGTTTGGGCAAGGGACGAAAGATGCTGAAGGGTGCCGTCGGGCAACAGCATCAAAAGCGTCAGCCCGTCGTCCATGCCTCCAACGAGCACAAAAGCCTTGTTGCCTGTCACCAGTGTCTCGACCTTACTCACGGACTGAAATCTGGTGAACTGGTTGTCGTTGATGTGATCCGTGAGGGTCATTTGACCGTCCGCTGCCAACTGCAGCACAGACAGTGACGAGGTTTGCGTTGCGGCCAAGACCGCGAAGGTTTCTCCGTCTAGATCAACGATCTTTATGTCAGAGGGCCCGTTGATGCCCAGCCCGTCGACAGCTCCTCGACTATCGGTTTGCGTCAAGCTGCCATCAGGGGCGAGCGTGAAACTTGTCAGGCTATCTTGTGTGGCAGAGGCGACCAGCACCAAAGGTTGACCCGCGACAGTTGCGGTCGCGATCGCCGAAATGTCGCCCGCGTCATCTGACTCAGGCAATGTTGCAAGGATCTGCATCTGTCCCGCCGCCGACACAATGAAACTGGTCAACTTGCCGGAGGCTTCATGACTGGCAATAAACATCTGGGTGCCGCCTGTCTCGATGGTTGCAATGTCGCTGAACGCTTGTCCAAGACTGCCCTCCAGCGTCACAGGTGGCGCGAGCGTTCCGTCAGCGCCAATGGCGTAGGTTTGAACCGCGCTATACCCATCTGACAGGCTGAAGAGTGTAGGGACGCCATTGAGTGTCATCTGCCGAAAGACAGCGCCGCTGTAGTCCAGCGCTCCGCCGGTAGCGATCAAGGTTTGAACCGCAAGCCCCGAGGTTGGAGAGATGCTGATCCTCTGCGCCACACCGCTATTAGCGTCGAGCGCGATGATGCTGTCGCCTAACGCCGTTTCGACAACGGTTATGCCGGACAATGGCGCGTCGCCATCTGTCACAGTGATTACGTCTCTGAGTTGAATCGACGTCATGTGAACCCCCAGTTCTACCTTGGTCACGTTTTGCAATTCGGAGGCTCTTGGGTTGGGGCGGCTTGTGGCGAAGGCGTGGCATTTCACGCTGACTTTCCAAAAATTATTGATCAAATTTTTCGACTTCGTCCAACTCGCTCAAATTTTACGGATTGGGCGCGGGCAGCGATAAGGGGGATTTAAGAGTGACGTTGCAGTGTGAACGCTCGCATTGTTTGGGAGATTCAAATGCAGCTGATCAACTCGCGTCGGTATTCAGGCACAACTCCTGTACCGTTCAATATCGCCCCTAAACGAATGGTCGATCTTGGTCTTGGCCTGACCATGTCACTGCTTCTTGCGCCAGTGCTGCTGTTGGTGGCGTTGGTGCTCTGCTTGCAAGGTGGGGCGGTGATCTATGGTCATCGCCGCGTAGGGCATCACGGGCGCGAGTTCACCGTTTGGAAGTTTCGCACCATGGTTTGCGAGGCAGATCAGAAATTGCCTCAGCTATTGGAGGGCTGCCCTCGAACGCGAAGGGCATGGGTGAACAACCGAAAACTAGACAATGACCCTCGCATCACGCGGGTCGGTCGGCTTCTTAGACGCACGAGTCTCGACGAGCTTCCCCAGCTTTGGAATGTCCTTTGTGGAGAAATGAGTTTGGTCGGGCCACGTCCGGTGCCTCGTGATGAACTCAGTGAGAAATACGGTCTCACTGCAAGGGCATATGAAACAGTCAAGCCCGGGATGACGGGGCTATGGCAGGTGTCAGGTCGCAACAGCCTGACTTATGCTGAACGTGTCGCATTAGATCAGCGCTATATTCTAACGCGAACCGCATGGCTGGATGCGAAAATACTGTGGCGTACGCTCTGGACTGTTTTCCGCTGCAACGGCTCCTGATCGGACAACAAAAGCGACGTGTAATCGATGTTATGTAACTAAAAATCACATGTTCGCAGAAGGCACTGCAATCAGCCAAAGCAAATCAGGTCGCAAAACAGGTTCTAGTTGCCTAGCTGATTTGCCACGCCAAATGCTCCGCCGATAAGCCCGAAGACCGTACGCACGTTGTTCACAGGGCTTTCAGTCGCGTAGACAACGTCTTTCGCGTTGATCTTGAAATTGCGAGCGCTGAACAATCCATCCGCGCTGGCCAAGTCCATAGTGAACACAACGCGCTGATTGGATGGTCCGGAAATGCTGTCAGCTCTGACGGCGCGCGCGCCATATTCGCGCAGAACCAGAATGCCTTGGGGGTTCGCGCGATTGTCGTTCAAACCACCCATCAAGGTCACGGCCTCAAGTGCAGATACATAAGACTTGGGGAACGTAATCAGCTCTTCTTTTCCTGATGCGCCAAGAGCGAGGAAGTAGCTTTCGTCTTCTACAACAACGATCTTGTCGCCGCTGTGCAACGTCGTGTCGAGCGCAGGCGATTTCAACAGCTTATCCAAGCTGATCGCATATGTCGAATTGCCCCTCAAAAGACGGATCTGCGGATTCTTGAAACTGTCTTTCGCTCCACCACCTAATGCCAAAGCGGATAGCACGGTCATATCGCGCTCTTCGAGCGGATAGGCGCCCGGACTGTTGATGCCAGAAACAAGATTAACAGAGTGACGTTTGCCGGCCTCTGATGTCAGCTGAACCTGCGCCGATGGGGACACTGCCAGAAGCGCGTCCTGGATTTTCTCCCGTGCGCCGGCTTCTGTCATGCCGCCGATATTGACCGATCCGACATAAGGGACAAATACCGCACCATTGGTGGAAACGCGTGTCGCCTGCAACTGCGTGACCTTGGCCTGTGGCGCTGTCAGCAGAGAGTTCTCGTTGTTGTCCCAAACGGCGATATTGACGGTATCCCCTGCAAGGATCACACGGCCAATCGGGCCTTTGCGTTTGCCAACCCAGCTATACGACGTCACGCCGCCGGTGTTCGGCCATTTGCTGAAACGCGGAAGCAGGTCCTTGGTGACCGGATATACCGCGATATTGGGCTCTTCTGACTTGGATTGTTTGACGATCTCGCTCTGGAGCGCGGCGCCGCGTGGCAAGGCACAACCCGAAACAGAGAGTGCAACGGCCAAAAGCAAGTGGCAGCTAATTTTATAAACCATTTTTGTCCCTCAGCGGCAGACACAAGACCGATTGCAGATACGGTTAATTGCTGGCGCTTACAGACCACAAATAGCGGTGCGGGGTCAATTCATAACAAGATATTCTTTGTGCGAGAGAGCCATGAAATGGCGAAGAATCAACAATCTCGCGGATATCCGCCGCCAGCCTATGACGAATAGCAGGTCAGTTGTTGATGATGAACTTGTTAGACGTCCGTAGATTCACCAAGCCAATTGTCATCAAAACCAGCGAAAGCATGATGACATAGAGCCACGAAATATATGCGCCCTCGTATTCTGGATAGAATCCGACCCGAAGCGATCCGATGATATGGATCAGCGGATTCCACCACAAAACCGCCTGAAAATCACTGGGCAAGGTGTCGTAAAGATAGAAGATCGCAGAGATGAAGAACATCGGCCGCGTTAGGATCTTCCAGATGCTGCGCCAAGACGGAAAGATCTCGAACAAAGTGGCATTCATCAGACCGACCGACGCCCCGAGCACCAAAGCCATCCCAAGCGCCATAAAGACGTGCGGAAAACTAGCGACGGAATTCACACCGGAATAGATCAATAGGCCGGAGAATACGATCAGCGCGACTGTAAATTCTGTCAGCGCGATCAGGGTGAACCGCCCAAGGACAACGTCGGTATGAGTGACCGCCGGATAGAACAAAAGCGCCTTGTTTTGCGCGATGCTCGTAGAAATTTTGGATTGGGCACTATTATACATGCCGAACGGGAGATAGCCGGTCGCATAGAACAGCGGGAAACTATCCCCAAGCGGCGGCTGCTTGAAAATGATCGAGAAGGCCAGCGTGAACACGACGATGATGCCGATCGGCTCTAACACAGCCCAAAGATATCCCAAGGATGATCGACCGAATGTCGTCGAGACCTCACGCATCAACAGGGCGGCTATGACGCGTACCGTTTGAAACGGCACCCGTCTACGAGCCACCGCCATGGCTGGCTCGGGGTGCTGATTTGCGGAAGGGCCTTGATCAGGAGTATCAGTCATGCGCCGATGATTGCCTCAAGGAGCGTATTGGTTTGAAACGAGTCGTAGCTACGTATAGAACATTTCAAAGAAAAACAAACCTCTCGTCCCCGTGCGGCCAGCGTTCAGAGAAACTAGGATCTACGTAAATGACAGTTACTCCTGCGGTCACGAAAACGCCCCCTGTCCACCCCGTTAAGGTCCCTCGCCCCGCCGGCAACGCCAAACTTCGCAGCCGCCACAGGTTCTTGGTGGCATCGTTCATTGCAATGGTGCTGATTCCGGTTTGCCTGATCGTGGGCTACCTGTTCTTGCGTGCAACTGATCAGTATGTGTCGGAAATGTCGTTCTCGATCCGGTCCGAAGAGTTCGTAAACCCGCTCGACGCCTTGGCAGGGCTCGGCCAATTGTCGACAGGGACAACGTCCGACGCGGATATTGTCTATGAGTTTATTGGAAGCCAGAAGATTGTCCGCTCTATCGATAGTCAGATCAACCTGCGCAAAATCTATTCAAGCGCGGAAGGCGATCCTGTCTTTACGATTTCGCCCGACGTCTCGACCGAGGGGCTTGTGGCTCATTGGCGTTGGATGGTGCAGGCCAGTTACGACAAAGGCAGCGGCCTGATCCACGTCGCCTCATTTGCTTTCGATCCAAATTCTGCCGAGACGATAAACAACGCCATTCTGACGGAGTCGCAGCGTCTGGTCGACAAGCTGAGTTTGCTCGCCCGTGACGACGCCACCAAATACGCCGAAGCTGATCTTGACGATGCGCGCGCGCGTCTGAAAACAGCGCGGCAGAACCTGAGCCGCTTCCGCGCGGAATCGCAAATTATTGACCCGACTATCGACGTGCAAAGCCAAGGCGGTGTAAGCGCGGCCCTGCAACAACAGCTTGCCGAAGCCTTGATTGACCTCGACCTTTTGGAAGGCAGCACCTCGAATGCAAATGACCCGCGGGTGGAGCAAGCCGTGCGCCGGATCAACGCCATCGAGAAGAGGCTGGAGGGGGAACGCGAAAACCTATCCTCCGGCGTTGATCGCGGCATGGTGACGATTGTCGGGGATTACGAAGCTCTCATCGTAGAACGTGAGTTCGCCGAGCAGGCCTTTCTGTCAGCCGCCGCCTCCTATGACAGCGCGAAGGCGGAAGCGAAGCGGCGCACCAAGTATCTTGCCGTTCATATCGAGCCAACCATCGCCGACACGTCCCTTTACCCAAGAAAACCGCTTATTATTGCGGTATCTGCCGCGTTGCTGACCTTGATCTGGGCAGTGTTTATGATGGTCGCATATTCCGTGCGCGACCGCCGCTAACTGCGATGATCACTCTGAATCATCTGACCAAGAGCTTTCGTGTCGGCTCTGGTCGTAAGTTCATAGCTAAGGATATCAGCGCGGTTTTCCCTGATCGCACCTCAGTCGCCCTTCTGGGGCGAAACGGTGCGGGCAAATCGACGCTGTTGAAGATTATTGGCGGAACCATGCGGCCGGATCGCGGCACGGTCGACAGCAGTGGTGCTGTGTCATGGCAGATCGGCTTTGCTGGTAGCTTCCACCCGGACCTAACCGGTGCGCAAAACACCCGCTTCATTGCGCGGGTGTATGGGATCGACACCAACAGTCTGGAAGACTACGTGCTCGATTTCTCCGAGCTTGGCGCAAGTTTCAAAATGCCCGTTCGGACCTATAGTTCGGGGATGCGAGCGCGACTGGCCTTTGGCGTGTCTATGGGAATTCCGTTTTCCTATTACCTCATCGATGAGGTCACCTCCGTTGGAGACGCGTCGTTCAAGGAGAAATGCCGCGCCGTCCTCGAAGACCGGCTCGACCGAGCAGGCTCAATCGTGGTCTCTCATAGTGAGAGCACCCTGAAATCTATCTGCTCTGCAGGCGCCGTGCTGGAGGGCGGGCGGCTCTTCTATTACGAGAGCGTTGACGACGCGATCGCCCACCACAACGAAAACATGGCAAAGCCGCACCCTTGAGCATCAATACGGAAAACAAGCGCGATCCAGCGTCAGGGCGCATTGACATCTTGCACCTGACCTCTGCCCATCCGGTTTCCGACACCCGCATTTTTGTCAAAGAAGCCCGCGCCTTGGCCGATGCAGGGTATCGTGTGGCGGTTGCAGGGCCCGGCGACATCACCGGCCATCAGACCAAAGATCACGTTCAAGTCTTTACCTTGGCGCGCCCCAAAGGCCGCCTCGCTCGCTTTACCAGTTTTGCCCGCTCGCTTTACCGATTCAGCGTCGATATGAGCCCGCGGGTGGTTCATATTCACGACCCAGACCTGCTGCTGCTTGCATGGTTCCTCAAGCGACATGGGATCAAAACCGTCTATGACGTGCACGAAGAATTCCCCAAGGCAATCCTGTCCCGTGCTTGGCTGGGGCCGCTGATCATCCGCCGCGTGGCGGCGCAACTGGTCGATAGGCTGGAGCGATCCGCCGCCGGCTGGCTGGATGGTATCGTGCTTGCGGACAAACAGCTTGCCGACAGGTTTCCACAAGACCGCAGCGTTGTCACCCGCAACTATCTGGATATGTCGGAATGGCCGACCACGTTGCCCGCACCCAAAGAAATCACGCCGCCCTTGCGGTGCATCTATGTTGGCGACATCAGCGAAGCACGTGGCCTGACACGCATGTGTGACGCAATTCACGAGGCAAATGAGGCAGGCATCGAAGCGACACTGGAATTGGTCGGGCGCATCAGTGATACGCAGCGCGACACCATCTCCAACCACCCCTCCGCCCGCCACATCATCCAGCACGGCTGGGGCACGCGATCTGAAGTGGCGAGCAAACTCGCAACCTCAGACATTGCCTTTTGCCTTCTGGAGCCCACGCCCGCCTACCGCGAGGCACTTCCCGTCAAGGTGTTAGAATACATCGTGTCCGGCCTGCAGGTCATTGCCACCGACCTGCCCCGCTTGCGCAGCGAAACGCTGCTGAATGGCGCTATACATTTCGTGCCATGGGACGCCCCCAAAGGCGCTTTGGGCGCGGCCATTGGCAAAGCCAAAACGACGGACCGCGCGAGACAGGAGCAGCTGCAACAGGTTGTCATCGACCACTACAACTGGGCCAACGAGGCCGCGCGCTTGAATGACTTCTATGACAGGCTGTTGAGCGATAAGGCTTCTAAAGAGGCTGATTCAAACGAATGACCTCGAATGCCTCGGACATGGCCATCCCCGAGGTCAGACCATTGGATTTGAGAATGGTTCGAACTGCATCTCCTTGGAAATACTGCCTGTGGGACTGGCTCACGTAGCACTCTAGCCCCGCCATTTTCGTGTCGTACTGGGATTCCGATATTTCTACATGGCAGTTGTGAATGGCGTGGCTGATGTTCCATGGCAGCAGGTACCCCAGAAGCGTTTTACGCTTGAACGCTCGCTCTGATTCCTGTGCTAGGGTCAGGTGGTCCTGATGGCGGTCCTGCAACGACGGGCAAAAGACAAGATCAGGCTGAGTTGCGCGCCCCTCCTTCACCAGTAGTTCCAAAATTTCCTGACGGTACTGCGGAAACAGACGCACAGGGATGTCGAAGATCTCTAGGTTCTCTTGTGGGATGCCCAAGGCTTTTGCTGCGGCTTTCTGCTCATGAATCAGCGTGTCTTTTTCCAAGCCCTCAGGCAAAGATTGCCACGCGTTACAGAATACAAGCCAGCGAATTTCGTACCCCGCTTCGATCAATCGAGCGATCGTCCCGCCCATGCCGATTTCGCAATCATCGGTGTGTGCGGACAGCAAAAGTGCTTTTCGACCGATTCCGGCGCCTTTTGAAAATAGCGACATCTTCGCCTCCTACTCGGGGTAGCGCGCTTTCAAAACACGCGCGGGTGATCCGATAAGGACCACATTCTCGGGACATGACTTAGTGACAACCGCACCAAGTCCCACAAGACTTCTGTTACCAATCACAGCTTGGTTCATGATGGAACTGTTTGGGCCGATCCAGCAGTCCTCTCCAATTTTTACACTACCGCTGACCTCTGCGCAGGCGATAATCAAACTACGCGCACCCACTTGCACGTTGTGCGCCAGGAAAACGTGATCATCAATCACAACGCCTTTCGAGATGTAGGTCGGGTTCAACGTGCCACCCGCCACCGTCGTGAGGCACCCGATTGTGACGTCATCTTCCAGCACTACGCCACCGATATGGGGCAGCTGGAAGTTGGAGCCATCAGTATCAATCTCGATGCCAAATCCCGGCTGGCCCAAAGCTGACCCTGCGCGAATGATGCAGTTTTTCCCGATGACGACGTTGTTATCGAGAACGACATTCGGGCCAATAACCGTCCCGTCACCGATGCTGCAATTCGGCCCGATCACAGAGTTCGGGCCAAGAGTAACCCCCGCCCCTATCGTCGAACTCGCGTGCACGACCGCACTGGGATGTACACCACTGTCAGCGGGTGGAAGGAAAAACTTCGAAACCAGTTTGCCAAATGCGAGGCGCGGATTTGACACCCGCGCAACGACAGTCTTCACTTCAATGCCGTCAGGAATCTGGGCGGCCTCATGACAGACCAAAACAGATGTCGGGGTTGCCAAGCATGTCTCCGCAATTTCACGTCCGGTGAAAAAAGTCACTGTGCCAGCGGCAAACCGATCCAGCGAAACCGGCTTTTCCAATGAAAAATCAGAGTCCGGTCCAACAATCGTTGCCGAAAATTCATCCGACAATAACTTTAGAACTGCTTTGGCGTCGACTTTGGTCATACAGTTTTGCCCCCCTAGGCTATGTAGGTCAAAGTGATTTATAAGCTTCGAGGAGCTTTTTCTCCTGCGCTTCCCAGCAGAATTTTTCGACCAGGGCTTCGTGCCGTTCCGGGCTGCGAATGTAGGTGTCATAATTCAGTGCCACCTCAAGGAACGCCGCAGCAAGTTCGTCGGTGTTGTCGGCCTCGTAAGATACGCCTAGCTGATTGTCAGCAATCAGCTTCTTCTTTTCAACCAAGTCGGCAGCCACAATCGGACGTCCGGCTAGAATCGCCTCAAAGAGCTTGTTCGGCATCCCAAATTCGTAAGACAGAACCAGTGGAATCCCCGGTGAAATGCAGGCATGCGCTGTCTTGATGTAATCCACGATCCCATTCGGAGCGATCGGCGGGACAAAGTGAAGGCCGATATTCTCGCCGTATTTCCTGTGCAACGCTTCGATCCGGTTGACCACTGCAGGCACTCGGTTTCCGATCATCGCAAAATGGATACCACGAGGGTATTTTTCCATAAAATCAGCATTGTCCGCCGCTTTTGATAAGCCAATGACGGCCTGCTCCAGGCCACGGTTAAACGTCACGTTGCCCGTGTGGACGATCAAGAATGCACCATCCCGTATCATCAACTCGTCACGGATATCGCTGCGATCCAACGTCATCTGTCGCTCTAGGATCGGCCAGCTCTTCTTCCGCGGGCTATTGAATAGCACGATAGGACGAGCAATTTTGTAGGTCTTCTCAAGATACCCTGCGATCTTGTGCCCGACGGTGAAAATCACATCTGCCTTGGGCAGATACTTCTTCTCAAGATGCACCACCTGCATCTTACGCAGCCACGGCAGCGGCGGGTTGCGATGCGTCTCAAGTTCATGGCTATCAAATACAAGCTTGGCATTGCACGCCTCTGCGACCTTGGCCGCAAGCGGCAGTGAAATGCCGTCATGCGAATGAACGATGTCAGGCTGCCAGTCGGTCATTTCCTTCTGGAACACCATCCGCAACGATAGATCGCAAGAGACGGTGTGGAAAAGAAGACTAAACTTCTTGAACCTTGAATCCGCGGCGGAGTAGCCGAACCTCTGTATTCTGCTCAGTATACCCATTATTCTTCATCTTCTTCGCGATAACGATTATTCAATCGGACAGTGTCTGTTGGCAACGGGGTTCCGAATAGCTTGTGCTTGATCAAGCCAACCACGTTCCACTCGCGCCGGACATAAGTCACGCCGTTAAACTCTTCTAAAACCGGCACCCTTGCGCCTGGTTTCCATGTGCAGAAAACGCGGACTTCATATCCTGCGGCGGCAAGCGACTCTGCCTCTTTCACTACCCGATAGTCAGGATTGCACATATTGGGCACGACCATTGCCACCCGCTTCTTCGTTCTCGGTTCTACCATATTTCAATTTATACCTTGATTCCGCTGACCAAGCCGGTCGCGATAGGGTTCTGCGCTCTTTTACCTAAACTTGCGAACAAGATTTAGCCATTTGTCGTGTGGCAGCGCAAAATTGCCCGTTACTCGTGATTTGGAAGTTACATCCTTCGTGACAACTGAACCAATTGAAACGGTCGCCAGTTCCCCAACGGAAACGCCGTTACTTATCGCACACTGAGGCCCAAGATAGGCCTTATCGCCGATCCGAACGCGCCCTGAAATGCTAACGTTGGAGCAGATTGTT
>NZ_FOYO01000003.1 GCF_900111945.1 Litoreibacter janthinus
GGCACTGCGGGCGCGATCACCAACACGGGCACAGCGGCTGTAGATGCAGGCGCGATGGCGGGTGCGGTGACGAACTCCGGCACGCTGACAGCAGATGGCACGCTTGCCGCGCTGACCAACACCGCCACGGCAACTGTTAGCGCCACTGGCGCAGTGACGGGTGCAACCGTGAACAACGGCGGCACGCTGGATACATCCGGTGTGCTGGCGACGGTCGACAACCAGGCAGGCACGGTCAATGTCAACGCCGGCACAACCGGCGCGATCACAAACGCGGATGACCTGAATGTCATTGCGGGCGCGGTCGACAGTGTGACGCAAAGTGCGGGTGACACCACGATCAGCGGTGGCTCTGTCGTGAATGATGTGACCATCAACGGCGGCACTTTGGATAACCAAATGACCATCGGTGGCAATGTCACGACTGCGGCAGGCACGACGTCGGTTAATACTGGCACCATCACCGGTGCAGTGACCAACGCGGGCACGCTGACCAGCAGCAACGCCATTGGCGGTGATCTGACCAACACGGGCACGGCAACTGTGTCGGGCACTGTGGGGGGTAATGTCACCAACAGCAGCGCCTTCGACATCGCGGGCACACTGGCTGTAACTGGCGGCATGACCAACACCGGCGGCGGCACGTTCGACGTCGCAGCGGGCGAGACTCTGACCACAGGCACGGGCGTCACGAATGACGCAAGCGCTGGCGTGGTGAATGTAGAGGGTATCGTCAACGGCGGCTTCAACAACGCCGCGGCGAATGTTGTGTCCAACGCGGGTACGTTCAACGGCGGTCTGACCAACAGCGGCACGATCACCACCACAGGCGGCTTCACTGTCGGCTCTGGCGGTTTGGTCAACAATGGCACTGTAGAGATGAGCAACGGCTCCACCGCGGATCAGGTGACTGTGAATGGCGGGATGAGCGGTTCGGGTATCTTCAATCTGGACGCCAACCTTGACAGCGCGGCACCGGGTGGCTTGAACAGCGACACCGTTTTGGTAGTCGGTGGGGCGACCACTGGCGACTATGTGCTGAACTTCAACATCACCGCAGCAGGGGTTCCGTCCATCGCGGACCCAGCCGTGCTGGTGTTTGATGTGGATGACGCCTTCGCGGGCGGCAACAGCTACAGCTTCGGTGCAACCGGCTTGCCACCTTCGGGCGGGCAGGTGGTCTACGGTCTGATCCAGAGCGGCACGGGCGATCTGAGCCTTGCGGCACAGCCAAACCCGGGTATTGGCGCAATCGCGGGTAACGTGGTTCTGACACAATCCCTGATCGGCACCGTGATCAACCGGCCTTCCAGCCCGTTCGTCTCCGGCCTTGCGTATGAGGATGATGACAGCTGTGGCAGCGGTGCATGGGGTCGCTTCGTGGGCGGTTCCGCAGAAGTGAGCGGTTCGACTGCGAACTCGGTCTCCAACATCTCGTCGACGATTGATGCCAAATACTATGGCCTGCAAATCGGCGGTGACTGGGGTTGCTTCAACGGCACCTTCGGTGGCTGGGATCTGGCATTCGGTGGCATCATGGGTGTCAACCAAGGGACCACCTCGCAGCCAGTGTTTGCTGTGAACCAGAACAACGCAACTCAGGTGACCAACACCGTTACGTCGATCACCGACGGCGACTTCCGCCAGACCTATGCGGGCCTCTACCTCGCAGCGGCCAAAGGCGCGTTGTCGGCTGACCTTCAGGTGCGCACCGAGCAGACCGAATACGAGTTCACCAACACTGCGGTGATCCCGGGGTCCGGTTTGGGTCTGAACGCCTCCAAGCTGAAGACGACAGCCTTCACCGTCTCCGGTGCGGTAAGCTATGCCTTCCCGCTGCAGCAAGAGGGCTGGACCTTCGTGCCAACTGCGGGCTTCGGCATCACGCAAACCAAAGCGGCAACGCTGACCTTCACAGACGGCGCGACCTTGCAAACGCAAGACAGCACCACGGCGATCGGCTTCCTGGGCGGCACACTGGCCAAGACGTTCTTCGGAGCGGATGGCACGTCGGCGACCAACGTGTTCGCAACCGGCACCTACTATAACGACTTCGGCAAAGAGCGCCGGTCGGTCTACACGGATGCTGGCGGTGCGACGCAGAACCTGACCTCCGAGAACCTCGGGGCATATGGCGAGCTGAGCATGGGCGTGAACTACGTGAAAATCCTCGACGAGGGTAAGTTCGGTGCAGCCAAACAGCTGAACGCATCCGTGCGGGCTGACGGCCGGTTCTCGGGTTCCGTGAACAGCTACGGCGTGACAGCACAGCTGCGGTTGCAGTTCTAAGCCGATGGCAGACGGGTCCGCTTCTGGCGTGCCCCCGGCCGGACCGGGGGCCCCCGGTCCGGGGTTGAAGCTGACAGTCCACGATTGCGTCGAGCTTCTCGACAGCCAGCTTGGGGTGCACCCGCGCTTGTCTGTGCCTGCCGCGTTGCATGATGTGATCTTCCCGCCCGACGATACCGAAACGGTTCTCTACGCCATCTTGGACGCGAGCAAGATCGAGAATTTGCAGATCTTGCTTGAGGATGCGGTGATCCCGCATCGCTGCTTGTTCAAGGGGGACGCCGAAGAAGAATACGGCGACGTGGCCCCGTGGCTGGTTGTGCTGTCCGAAGTCGACACGCTGACACGGTTGCTGTTCACCCATCTGGATGGCGAAGACACCCCGTGGAATATTGCGCGGTTCGAGCCGGGCATTTTGTTCCGCGCCAGCCCCGACTTTGACGCCGTATGGCGGCATTGGCGGCGCTTCTACCGGATGAAATACGAGACCGGCAAAACCTACTATTTCCGCTTCTGGGAACCGGCCCCGATGGCGGCCTATCTGGGCTATATAAAAGAGGATGCAGAGCGCGTGGCGCATTGGTTTTGCCGTGAAGGTGCGCGCATCGACCGGATGTTCTTGCTCGAGAACCGTCCTGCCAAGTGGCGCTTGACCGAGATTGAGGCAGAACCGGAGAACTACATCCGCCCACGCAGCCAAGATGGCAAACCGTTTACACTAACGGCGGGCGAGGTGGGCGCGATTGCCAGCGCGCGTCTCGAGCGTGACATGGAAGAGGTTGCCCGCCGGATCGAAAAAACCTTCGGGGAGCATCTGGACGAAGACCGCGCCGAGGACCTTGTGTTCCGCCGCGTGCGGGGCCTGTTTGACCGGATGATGCCTGCCGGGATCAAGCAACTGGACCATTTGTATCTGCTGGCGTGCTGGGAAGTTTTCTACGGGCCGGGCTTTGAACAAAAAGACCCCGAAGACCAGCTTCGCAAAATTTGTCTGTCCGAGACCCGCGAGGCCCGCAAGGTCGAGGCTCTGCGTGACCGCATGAATGCACTCCCGCCTACCGTTCTGGCAGCGGAGCAACATATGCAGGGAGCGGGTGCATGAGGGGTCTGTTTGCCATAGCGCGCGCCGCGGTGTTTGGGATAGCGCTGACAGGCGGCGCATTTGCGATGGGCATATTTGGTGAAAGCCGGCCAACCAACCTGACCTTCAACGATGCCGCGCATCAAAGCACACCGATTATGATCGACGGGCTGACGATCAACGGCAAGACCATGGGTGCGTTCCCGACACTTGCCTCGAGCAGCTGGTTGAACCCGCGCGGGGGCGGCCACACACTGACCGACTTGCCGTGGGAAAGCGAAGACGACCAAATCGTCGACGTGCACACAGAATGGACAGAGATTGAGACCGGACGCGCCTATAAGGCGGATGTCAGCGTACCTTGGGGCGAATTGCATGTCGAAGACGTGGTCGGCGTTACGGCATATATGACGTTCGTGTATGGCCGAAACGGCGAGTTCATGCTGTTCACCAATGCGGAACCGGACCCCAAAAGCGGCCAGCATAACGGGCGCGAAGTGACGCGGGTTTGCGGGCAGCGCACGCCGAGCCGAGACCAGAATTATGGATTGCGGGTCAATGAGATACCGGGACTAGGTCGGCTGATTGACCGCCGCGACCAATGGATGGCCGTGCCGGACCTTGAAAGCAATTGCACGGTGGAGGGGGCATAAATGGCAGATGGCGGCATGACTCCTCAGCAGATCAACGAGATGGCGGCACCGGACATGGCGGCGCTGTTCACACAAGGGCAAGCCGGAAATGTCGTGCAGACCTGCCCGAAGGTTATTCTGGAGATCGGGGTTTTCTTCGACGGCACCGGTAACAACGAGCGCAATGCACAGGTGGGGGGAACCGAGGGCAGTTTCGCGAATGCACGATCCAACGTGTCTTTGCTCAAAGAGCTCTACTACCCCGGCGGCGACCAGTATGACGAGCGCAATGCTTGCGGCGGTTACGCCAAGCGCTACTCGCGGCTTTATGTTCAAGGCATCGGGACGTCCAACGATGAAGAGGACGATCTTTGGGGCATGGCCATGGGCGTGGGAGAGCGGGGCGTCGAGAACCGCGTGATCCGTGCGGCGCTTGACGTAGGGCAGATCATCAACCGCCTGTCGCCGGGTATCGAGCCGGAAGAAATCGTGCTGGATGTGTTCGGCTTCTCGCGCGGGGCGGCCGCGGCGCGGCACTTCGTCAACGGTTTCAACGCGGGCCAGCTGGATTACTCCCGGTGGGGCCTGTTCAACGACATTCACGCGCGCCTTCCGGAAGGCCGCAATGTACGCCTGCGGTTTGTTGGCATTTTCGACACCGTTGCGGCGATTGGCACCAATGCCAATGACGCAAACAACCAAGACGTGAATGTGCACCTGAACTCCGGCTCGGCGGATACGATTTTCCACCTGACCGCGAATGACGAAATCCGCCATAGCTTCAGCTTGAATGACAACCAGCCCGGCGGTGGCGAGGTTGAGCGTTTGCCCGGCGTTCACTCCGATGTTGGCGGCGGCTATCACCAGAATTTCCGAGAAGAGCCGGTGATCAAGCTACCGGATACGGGCATGGCAACCTCACGCGCGGCAGCCCAAACACAGCAAACACAGCGCGTTGCATTGCTGCGTTCGCGGGCGATGGCGGATGCGGCGGTCTTTGTTGCGGAGGGGTGGATCACACCTGCGGATGTGCCAACCGCTTGGGACATACAGCCGGACGGGATCGAGCTTGTGCATGTTCCGGGAAGCATGTTCTCGCCCGGCAGCACCTATTATACTTGGAAAGTTCAAACGCGGCTCAAACGTCCTTGGGTGCGCCACGAACTTTCGCGGATTGCGTTGAAGAAGATGTACGAGAAGGCCGTGGCGTCGGACGTGCCTATGAATGCGCTGCCGACATCAGGCGATTACGCCATCCCAGCCGGGTTGGAAGGTGCAAGCGCGGCTATCAAGAAACGTAACTACACTCACCATTCGGCCAACTATAACGACGTCTACCCGATTATCGGCGCGCCGATGCGCGAAGGGGCAGGGCGTCGCCGGACGATCCATCGCAATCAGGCGGGTCTGGCCAAGTAGCCGTGAAATAAAGGTGATCCTCGGTCTGCGGCCCTTGACCGTCTGACCCTCACACCGCATTGTTCATACAGGGAATTTACTCGGCGTCAGCCGAGCCTTCGGTTTTGTGTGCGCGTCCCTTGATGGCGCGAATTGACGGCAAGTTGGGAAATAGATGTCTTGGTATAGCAAAGTAGCCTGGAAAGAGGGCTTGTTCCTTCAGCCCCACCACCTGCAACAGCAGGATCGCTACCTTGAAAAACTGGTCGATAACCGCACCCGTACGATTACCCCTTACCCTTGGGGCTTGGCGGAACTGAAGCTGGACCGCGACATGGCGCAGCAAGGCCGGATCGGGCTGCGTTCTGCCGTTGGGATTATGCCGGACGGGATGCCGTTTGATGCGCCCAACATCAACGCTCTGCCGACTCCGAAAGACGTGCCGGAGAAAGCTGACGGGATGGCGGTCTGGCTCACCTTGCCGGATGCCGCAATGAACGGGCGGGAGCTTGCCCCTGATACCGAGACCACCGCCGCGACCCGCTATGTGCTGGGCAACGAAATGGTGGCGGACAGTGCCTCGGCCATGCGGCTGGAGCAAGACATCGAGCTGGCGCAACCGCGGCTTGAGATCGACATTCGCAAAACCCCGAAGCCCGGCTATCAATGTATGCAGATCGGCCGCATCCAAGAGGTGCGTGACGGCGTGATTTCGATGGATGACACCTTTGCCCCGCCCGCCATGGTGGTTGGTGCGCATCCGGTGATGACCGGCTGGCTGGACCGCGTGATCGGCTGGGTCGAGACCAAGCAGGAAGGGCTGGCGCGCTATGCTGCCGACCCAAGTGCAGGCGGGGGTTTGCAGGCCACCGATTACTTCATGCTGCTGCTGTTGAACCGCGAAATCGGCGGGCTGCGTCATCTGCGCAATTCCCGCTACGTCCATCCAGAGCGGCTTTATGTCGAGTTGCTGCGCCTTGTTGGCGAGTTGTGGACCTTCGACAATGACAAGCGGATGGCGCAGGAATATCCGGCTTACGACCACGACAATCCGAAGGAAACCTTCACCCCGATCGTGCGCGATATTCAGCGGCTGCTGAGCCGTGATGTGGGCCGTGCGACGCGGCTTGATTTGCGGATGGTGCGCCAGAACTCCTACATCGCGGAAGTCATGGACCGGAACCTGTTCCGCGAGGCGACCTTTGTGATCGAGGTAACGTCCTCCAAATCGTTGACGCAGATTCAGCAGCAGTTCCCCGAGCTGTGTAAAGTGGGCCCCAACACCCGCATGAACGAGATCGTTAACAACAACCTTCCGGGTATAGAGCTGCGGCATACGCCGACACCGCCACGCCAGATCCGTGCGGTGTCGACCAATGTCTATTTTATCCTCGACAAGAACACGCCCATGTGGCGCGAGTTTTCGACGGCCCCGGCACTGGCCATGCACTTTGCGGGCGACTGGCCGGACCTGAAGCTTGAACTCTGGGCGATTGCGGAGAAAGCCTAATGGCAAATGACAAGGACAAGACAGTCATCGGGGGCAAACTGCCCACCGCCGAAGAACTGCGGAACTTGTCAGCGGGACGACCGGCTTCGCCACCTCCCGGATTGCAGCAGCCCCCTTCGGCACCGCGCCCGACGCCGCCCGCAGGAGGCGGCCAGCGCACGGTAATCGGTGGGGCGTTGCCCCAGACGCCACCGCCCGCAGCACCCTATTCACCGCAACCGCCTCAAGGTGGGTTTGGCACAAGTCAGAACGCGGCCGACGCCTGGATGAGCGGCGGTGCCCCAAGCCCGTCCAGCACGCCTGCGCCGGGATCGGGGATTGGTGGCGCCAGCCAAGACGGCTTCTTCCCGACCATGCAAAGCCAACAGCCCGAGCAGGTGATCCACACCGGCCCCAAGATCGCGCTGCACGAAGCCTTGCGCGCGACAGGGTTGGGCAAGGGCGGGCCAAGCAACCCGATCGTGGCGGCCGCTGCCAACCTGCTGATCCTTTTTGGCCGCCTGCGGACTCAGATGGTGGAAATGGACGCCGTCCCGTTGATGGAGCACGTCACCCGAGAGATGGAAGCGTTTCACGCGAATTGTCTGGCCGCAGGGGTCGACAGTCACGAAGCGGATGTGGCGCGCTATTGTTTGTGCGGGACAGCGGATGACATCGTCCAAAACATTCCGGGCACGGACCGCGACATCTGGATTCAGTACTCAATGGTTGCGCGGTTCTATAACGTGCGGACCTCTGGCGTCGGTTTCTTCGAAGAGATCGACAAAGCCATGCAGGCCCCCGCGCAACGCTTCAATGTGCTGGAGCTTATGCTGATGTGCCTGAGCCTCGGGTTCGAGGGCAAGTATCGCACCGCACCGGGTGGAGCGCAGGAATTGGCGCGTATCCGTGCATCGATCTACGAAAGTCTGCGCCGCGTCCATGCCCGCCCTGACGAGGATATCGCCGTGCGCTGGACACCGGTTGAATTGGGTAAGCGCAAGCGGTTCGGAGCCAACCCGTTATGGATCGTCGCATCTGCCGCAGCAGCCTTGCTGCTGGGGGTCTACCTGACGCTGAACATGCTGATTTCGAATGACAGCTCCAGTGTTGTGGCTCGCTTGCTGGACATCCACCCCGAAGAGCTGGTTGGCCTGCAACGCGCCCAAGCCTTCACACCTTACATTCCGCCCGAGATCACGACCTCCCAACTGGATGAAATTCGCGAGAAACTGAAGACCCAGATCGGGGATGGCAGCGTCGCAGTGGATACCAAGGGCGATTACATCTTCGTGCGGGTCAACAACCTTGTGCTGTTCGGGTCCGGCTCCGCTGATGTGAAACCGGAATTCTCGCTGATCGCTGTGGAGGTCGCCAAGGCTTTGGATGACGAGCCGGGGCCAGTTCGTGTGGTGGGCTACACTGACAACATCCCGATGTCGGGCAGGGGCCGCTTTAAGACCAACCAAGAGCTGTCTGAGGCACGGGCCAAATCTGTGGGCAGCGTGCTGGGCGACGCCTTGTCAGCGCCCGGTCGGTTGCAGATCGAAGGCGCGGGCGAGGTGGACCCCATCGCCGACAACGCGACCAGCGAAGGTCGCGCGCAGAACCGGCGCGTGGAAATTATGATTCAACGTGAGGAGACGCTTCAGTAATGCGTTACTTCGTCGCCATTGGCCGTTTCTTCAAAAAACCTTGGATGCGTATTCCGCTGACCATCCTGTCCTTCATCCTGTTCGGGTTGGTGGTCTGGTTCGGCGGCCCGCTGCTGGGCTTCGGGGAAACACGCCCCTTTGCTTCCATCTGGGTGCGCATCGGCATCATCGCAGGGGTGTTGTTGATCTTCGGGATTATCTGGCTCGTCCGCTGGCGCCGTGCGCGCAAGGGTGCACAAGAGTTGGAAGACGCCCTGATCCCCGACGAGCCTACGGGCGACGGCGCGGTGCTAAGCGAGCGTATGACGGAGGCCTTGGCCACGTTGAAAGCGTCGGGCGGCAAAAGCTACCTGTATGATTTGCCGTGGTATGTGATCATCGGCCCACCGGGTGCGGGCAAGACCACAGCGCTGCTAAACTCCGGCATCAAGTTCCCGCTGGCGGAGAAATCGGGCGCTGCGATGGAAGGCTTTGGCGGCACGCGCTATTGCGACTGGTGGTTCGCCGAAGAGGCGGTGATGATCGATACCGCGGGGCGCTATACCTCTCAGGACAGCGACGCGGAGGCGGACAAATCGTCGTGGCAGAGCTTCCTTGAACTGCTGAAACGCGGGCGCACCAAACAGCCGATCAACGGTGTCATCCTCGCCTTCTCGGTCGAGGATATTATGAATGGCGACCCTGCCTCCCTGACGCGTCACGCGGAAGTGGTGCGGGCGCGGTTGGCGGAAATCCACGAGACGCTGAAGATCGACTTCCCTGTCTATGTGCTGTTCACCAAGGCTGACCTTGTGGCCGGTTTCCGCGAGTACTTCTCCAGCTTCAGCGCGTCGCGTCGCAAAAAGGTTTGGGGCACCACCTTCCAAACCAAGAGCCGCAGCGAACAAACCCACACCCAAGTTGGCGAAGAGTTTGACGCCTTGGTCGCGCGGCTGTCGGACGAGGTTATGGACCGTCTGAGTGAAGAGCCGGATGGTGTGAACCGCATCGCGATCTTCGGACTTCCGGGTCAGATGGCAATGATGCGCGACAACATTGCGTCCTTCCTTGGCCAAGTGTTCGAGCCGACCCGCTACAAGACCAACGCGCTGTTGCGCGGTTTTTACTTTTCATCGGGCACCCAAGAGGGAACACCGATCGACCAAGTGCTGGGGGCCATGGGTCGCAGCTTTGGGGCAGACCCCGCGATGGCAGGCGGCTTTATGTCGGGCAAAGGCAAAAGCTTCTTCCTGCATGACTTGCTGAAACAGGTCATTTTCCCTGAGCAAGGTTGGGTGACCTATGACCGCAAAGCGGTGAACCGTGCGACGGGCCTGCGTTACGCGGGCTTTACGATTGTCGGATTGGCGACGCTGGGGTTGTTGGGCGCATGGGGCTATTCCTATTGGGCGAATACCTCGCTGGTGAGGTCGGCTCAGGCGGCAATGTCGGACTACGAGTTGGCGGCGCGCGAGGAATTGTCGGAGGTCGTCGTGGACGACACCGACTTCCAGACGATCTCCGGCTATCTGCAATTGCTGCGGGACATGCCAACGGGCTACGCGTCGACGCAAGAGGTGCCGGAGCAAATCGACACGGATGGTGATGGCGAACTGGATGCAGTTGCCGCAGGCGGGGACGACGATCACGGCATCTTCGAGGGCTTCGGCCTGTCTCGCCGCGAGCAGTTGCAAACCGCATCACGGGCCTCCTATGCCGACGGCTTGGAGCGGATGTTCCGCCCGCGTCTGGTTTTAAGACTGGAAGAGCAGCTGGCGCAGTTTGTCCAAACCAACGAGACACTTGCCATTTACGAAGGTCTGAAGGTCTACAAGTTGTTGGGTGGCGTGGCCCCTGCACCCGAAGATGATCTGGTCCGTGGCTGGTTCCGTGAGGACTTCAACAATCTTTACCCCGGACCTACGAACCGTGCGACGCGCCAAGACCTAGAAGCGCATCTGCTTGCGATGCTGGAAATGGACGGCACCCGCGATGTGCGCGTTGATCTGGACAGCGAGCTGGTGGATGCGGGCGAACGCATCCTTGCCCGTATGTCTGTGGCCGATCAGGCCTATGCGCTGATCAAGGCCACATCGGAGTTCTCTGGCGTGCAAAGCTTCAACCTTGTGGACCGCGTCGGGCCGGATGCCTATCTGGTGTTCGAGACAGTGGACGGCTCCGATCTGGGGGAGTTGGGGATCGAAGCCCTCTACACCTATGACGGGTTCCAAGACTTCTTCCTTGATCAGCTGAGCGAAGTCGCAGGCAAGCTGGACCGCGAACAATGGGTCATGGGCGACTACGCCGAGACCGCCAATGTGAACGCGCAGCTTAGCGGATTGGGCCGCGCGCTTCTGGCCAAATACCGCGAGGACTACCTATCGGCGTGGGAAGGCCTGTTGAACCAGTTGAAACTGGCCCCGATGTCCGCCGACAAACCCGCCTATGCGTCCTTGGCCGCGGCGTCATCGCCAACAACATCTCCGTTGTTGAAACTGGTGGAGGCGGTCAGCCGCGAAACCAGACTGACGGTTGACCCGAACGAAGGCCTGGATTTTGCAGGCGCGGGCGCAGATGTTGCGGGGGCTGTGAACGGTCTGGCCAATTCCGAGGCGGGCGCACAGGCGGCGAACCAGATCCGTAACCGGATCATCAACCGCACAAATGGTCTGACACGGATCGGTCTGACCGCAGCCTTAGGTGGCAACAAATCGCAACGTCGCGCAGGTGTCGCGGGCACCGGTGGTGGCGAGGCGCAGGCGTTGATCCCCGGCGCTGCGATTGAGGCGCAGTTTGCTGAATGGCACGCTTTGCTGGAAGCAGGTTCCGCCGGAACAGGGCGCCCGATTGATGCACTTCTGGGCAATCTGGGGCAGGTGCAACAGAACTTGGTAATTGCGGCAGGCTTCAACGCTACGCAAGCCGCAGCCCAGCTTCCGGTTCAGATCGGCATTCTGCGTTCGACCGCATCGCGTTTGCCAACGCCTTTGGCACGGATGGTCAACGAGGCCGTGGAAGATTTCGAAGGCGACGCCGCCAACACCACGATTGCGCAGCTCAACCAAGACCTGACAAACCAAGTGACCCGTGTGTGCAACGACATCGTCACGGGGCGTTATCCGTTCAACGGTCCGACCTCGCGCCAAGTGCCGATGGCGCAGTTCGCGCGGGTCTTCGCGCCGGACGGGGTGATGGACCGCTTCTTCCTGCAACATCTGAGCCCTCATGCGGATCAATCGGGCGGGGATTGGAAATGGTCTTCTGAAAGTCAGCTCGGTGACCGGTTGAGCCTAGGAACGCTAAAGCAGTTCCAGCGTGCCGCACGGATCAAAGACGCCTTCTTCCCGGCAGGCGGATCCAACCCTGAGTTGGAAGTGACTGTCAGCCAAGAGTCCGCACATGACCAAGTTCGCCAAGCAGTGCTGGAAGTGAACGGGCAAGTCATCACCACCCGTCAGGTCGGCAACGTGCCGCAAACAGTCAAATGGCCGTCCGCCGGATCATCAACCACGCTGCAATTCCTGCCGGGATTGAACGGGCGTCAAAGCTCCATGCAGTTTGACCAAGGACCGTGGGCGTTTATGCAGTTCATTCGCGCGGGCTCCCCACGTCAGCAGGGGGATGCGACGCAGGTGCGCTACACCATCGGCGGACGTTATGTGAGCTACTCGGTTCGGGTGAATGCACTCTATAACCCGTTCACGCTCCGCGAGTTGTCCGAGTTCAAATGCCCGCAAGGGCTGTGATCTGACTGATGGGCAAGACAGGCATCTTTGGCAAGCACCCCTCCTTCGGGGATTTCATTGGCGCGGGCATGTCCAAGCCGATGCAGGTCGCTTTGGAGGAGTGGATGGGCGCGGTCCTTCCGCGCGTTCGTGACAATCTTGGGGATGTCTGGCAGCCGTTCTATGACATCGCATTGCCATTGCGGTTCTGGCTAGGAGAGGGTGTCGTGCCCGCTGCGGTCGGCGGGCCTGTGGCGGGTGTCATGGTGTTCAGTCACGACAAGGTCGGACGCCGTTTCCCGTTGATTGCGCTCGTCGAAGGCGCGCAAATGCCGCCCCCTACGCTTGTTCCTGAGCAGCGGTGGTACGAGGCCTTGCAGACCCTGATGCTGGAGCATGACACGCCGCAAACCGCTGCGGAACTGGCTGAGATGCTGAACCTTCCCACCGCCGCCTTACCTGATCCGTTTGAAGGCGGGGAGGCTGGATTTTGGGCCGTTCACCACGCTGGTGCAGTTGAAGCGATGATGGCCAATGTCGCGGCCACAGACCATCGGCGGGCCGTGGCGCGGCGCAGCTATTGGTGGAGTGCGGGTGACCCATCCCGCACGGCGACGTTTCACGCGACCGAAGGCTGGCCCGATGCGGCGGTGTTCCAATGGCTTCTGGCGGGCAACGCCGCAGACGAGCCAGCGCCCGAACCCGAACCAACTCCCGCGCCAATTCCAGAAGAGGTAGCGGCGCTTGAAGACGTACCGGAGCCTGATGAAGTATTCGACAGCGCCGTTGCGGAGGCGCAGGGCGAGTTTGAGGGGGAGCCGTCGATCGTCCCAACCTCTGATCCGTGGTGGTCGGGGGAGGGAGCGCGCCCTGTCCCGAAAGCTCTTTATGAGCCAGTGATAGAAGAGACCGAAGAAGACGGCCCGCAATCTCCGTTCAGTGACGGGGGCAACCGGGTAGACGTAATCGAGGCTGAGCATGCGGAAGAGGCAAAGGACGCCTTGGCAGACGAGGCGGAAAAAGACTAGGCTGTTCAAATACTAGCATGCCCCGGCCCTGGGGGACGCCGCAGCACCGGCGCAGGGCAAGGGGCCGCATTTTGCGAGCACCGCATTTTAAGCAGGAGTCGTCATGGGGACGGGCCAATTTATCTTCGAGACAGGCGCAGGCAGCGACACCGGCGTCGTGCGTGACCATAACGAGGACAGTTATCTGTCTAAGCCCGAAAGCGGGGTTTGGGTGGTCGCCGACGGCATGGGTGGCCACGAGGCCGGTGACTTCGCGTCGCAAGCGATTGTCGAGCGGATATCATCGATTGGTCGCCCTGCATCTGCCCCCGATCTGCAAGCGCGTTTTATGGAGCGCCTTACCCGTGCCCATGATGTGATCGTCGAGCAATCGCAAGCCCTTGGTGGCGCGACGATTGGCGCAACGCTGGTGGCGCTTCTGGTGCACGAGGATTTGTTTGCCTGCATCTGGTCCGGCGACAGCCGTATCTATCTTTTGCGCGACGGTGAGTATCGTCAGGTCACGATTGATCATACCGAGGTGCAGGAGCTTCTAAACTCTGGCGCGATCAATGCCGAACAGGCCGAGCACTGGCCGCGCAAGAATGTCATCACGCGCGCGATTGGAGTGTCGAGCCGGCCCAATACTGACGAGACGTTTGGCAGCCTGCAGGCGGGCGACACTTTCTTGCTGTGCTCGGACGGGTTGACGGAACATGTAGAGGATCAAGAGATGGCCAGCGTTTTGGCCAGCCACGAGCCGCAAGCCGCCTGTGACGCCCTGATACAAACCACATTGTCACGTGGCGCACGCGACAATGTCACGGTAATCGTTGTCCGGTGTAGTGCCCGCCAGCAGGAGCCTGCGGTCGCGAGTGACCCGCTGGACTGGACCCAAGGATTTTAAGCGCGGATGAGTATCGACGACATCCCTGACGAACCGGACACCCCCGAAGGCGCAAACACGCCCGAGGCGGAGGGGAGCGGCGACGCGCCTAAAAAGGCGTCGGCGGGTAAGAAGCGTGCGAAACCGGCCAGCCCTGACAGAACCGAAATTGCGCCGTCCGCGGTGGAGCCGAAGCCAGTGCAGGAAGCCGAAGGCTTTGAGGATGCGGTGCCACCGAAACCGGTTGAGGAAGCCCCAGTCAAAAGCGGCGATGGTGGCGGGACGCCATCCACTGCTGTGCCCGTGGGCACCCGCATTAACAACAACTACGAGATCGAGGAACTCGTCTCTGCCGGGGGCATGGGCGAAGTTTATCGCGGTGTGAACTACCACACGGGCGATCAGGTCGCGATCAAGATCGTGCTACCTGCGTTGGCGCATGACGAGAAGATCATCACTCTGTTCCGCCGCGAAGCCCGCATTCTTGGCAAGCTGTATGACGAGGCCATCGTCCGCTACCTCAACTTCGTTAAGGACGAAGATCTGGGGCGCTTCTGCCTGATCATGGAATTCGTCGATGGCATCCCGCTGTCCGACATGATGGAGCAAACCGGCGCCTTGTCTCTGGACGACGTGAAGTTGCTGATCCGGCGGCTTGCGACGGGCCTGAACCGGGCGCACGAGCTTGAGATCACCCACCGTGACCTGAGCCCGGACAACGTGATCGTCGAGGGCGGCAAGCTCAACCATGCGAAGCTCATTGACTTCGGCATCGCGAAATCGACCAAGATCACCGAAGGCACGTTGCACGGGCAGTTTGCGGGCAAGTTCAACTTCGTCTCGCCCGAGCAGTTGGGCCATTTCGATGGCGTGGTTGACGCGCGCTCCGACATTTACTCCTTGGGGTTGATGGCGGCAGGGGCTGCTTTGGGCAAAGCGTTGCCCATGGGTGCGTCCATCGTGGATGCAGTGCAGTCGCGCGCCGGTATCCCGGACCTGTCCGCGGTCTATCCAGAATTGCAACCGGTGCTTTCCTACATGCTGGAGCCGAACCCCGCAAACCGGCCGAGCACCATGGCCGAGGTCGCGCGGATGGTCGATGATCCGACGTTGGTGCCTGCGCAATACCGTCTTGATGGTGCCGATGTTCCGGCGGTCGACGCGGATCCGGCGATGGGCCGCACCGTCATCAGTCCGATGATTTCCAGCCCGCCGCAGATGCAAACTGGCGTGCCGGCCGGTGTGGCGCCTGTGACCTCGGCGGTGCCCTATTCAGCTGATAGCACAGGCGTGGCCTCGACGGGGGCGGGGCTGAGTCTGCCGCCCGATCCGTCGATGATGGGTCAGCAAACCGGTGCGCCGACGGCCGAGAGCCCGTTCGGGGCCGCGCCAATGACATCGGCGCCCACTCCGCAGTCTGCACCGGAACCGGAAGCAGCCGTTGCGAAAAGCGGCGGTAGCGGCAAACTCATAGGCTTGGGTCTCGCCGCGTTGGTCGTGGGTGGTGTTGGTGTGGCAGCAGTTATGGGCCTTGGTCCATTCGGTGGCGGCGATGACCTGCCTGCGGGTGGAGAGCAAGTTGCGGTGGCGACCCCTGATCCAACGCCGGTGCCGACACCCGACCCCGACCCTACGCCCGACCCTACGCCCGATCCTGTACCTGAACCTGACCCCGATCTCGCGCCGGTGACGCCTGATCCAATTCCCGAACCCGACCCCGTGCCGGATCCAGTACCGACACCCGACCCGCAACCTGATCCGACCCCTATCCCGGTCGCGCCTGATCTGGCGCTCGGTGAAATCGGCACGCAACTGGCTTGGTTGAAAGACTACATCACCGACGATTGCGTATATCAGGCGATCCGCTCCACCGACGGGGACAGCGTTTCGATCGAAGGTTTCGCGACGTCGCCCGCCCCGTTTGAAGTGTTGCTAAAAGACTTCGAGGCGGCCCACGGTGTTGAGCCTGACATCGGCGTGCGCATTGTGCGCGACAGCCAGTGCCCTGTTCTTGATTTCGTCACGCGACTTGGCCGCTCTGGTGCCTCTTCCCCTGTGTTGGAGTTGGACACTGATGTGCTGAAAAGCGGTGACACGCTGAGCGGTAAATTGACTGGCGTGTTAGGGCGTCCAGTCTATCTGTTCCTTGTCTCGGCGAAAGGCGGCGCGTTCAATCTAACGTCGCTGCTGCAGCCAGAGCCGGACGGATCGCAATCCTTCAGGTTCGGCATGAACAGCTCTGGCGAGGACGGCAGCGTGCCACAGATGATCGTAGCCGTGACCACCCGCTCCCGTCTGGTGACGGCCAATGCGGCGCGAAACGGGGCTGATGTTGCGGCGTTGATGCCGATCATCGAGACGGAAATTCAAACCAGCGGGTCCGACGCCGCAGCGTCGGTTCAGTATTTCCGCTTGGACAATTAGCGCACAGAGAAGGCGACAAGCGCCACATCTTCGCCGCCGCCTTGCAACAAAATCTCGACAGCCAAACGCTGGAAAAAGTCTGCCGCGGGCTGGCCGGATATAGTTTGCAAGGTCTTCAAACGCGACCGTGTGGAGAGGGCCATCAGCAATTGCTGGGTTTCGACAGGCGAGCCTTTCAGCGTCATCGGGATGTCAAACCCGGCGTAGCCCGGGCGGAACTTCAGAAAGCTGCCCAGATCTTGCACGACGCCTTCGTCATCAATCAACAGCAGCGACACGAACCCGCCGGAGGTGTTCCCCAGCTTTCCAGACAGTGTTTCCCCGCTCGGGATGTCACGCGTGGCGATATCGAAATACAACTGGAACTCGGGATAACGGGCAGCTTTGGTGACAAAAGGCAGGGCCTGACACTGCGCGTCGCTCACTGGCTTCATCACGGTGCCCGGCAGCGTTCCCGTTTCGACTTCCAAGGCCTGCCGGAAACGGCCGAGATCCGCGCGGCTGTTGGCGAATGTCTCAAACCTGAAGGCCCCGTCCTCGGCCAGAACTGGCAAGGCTGCGAAACAGGGTCCGCCATCAAAGCTGCGTAGAAAATCGAGAACGGTGTCGTAGGTTTCCTTTGCCTCTTCGGTCGTCTGTTCTGGCGCATTGGCCGAAGCAACGCCTGCTTGATCTTCCTCAAGATCGGAGGGGGGCGGGGGAAGTGACGTTGCGAGTTCCGGCAACGGCGCAGGGGGCTGTGGAATGGCGGGCGGCGGTGCCGGTTCAGCCGTGGGGGAGGCTTCTTCGACGCCTGTTATCGTTGGCGCGTCCAACGTCGCGACCTCCACTGCCTCGTCGTTTTGCACGACGTCGACTTGGACACTTTGGATGGCCTGTTGCGGGGCGGCGGGGGCAGGTGCGACGCCCGGCTGAGACAGCACTGGCGCTTGCGTCGCGGCGACCGGAGCGACAGGCGCTGCTGTTGCGACTGGAGAGCTGGTGGCGGGGGCTTGCGAGGTGGCAGTGATTTCCGCTGACGGCGGCGCGGTAGTGGGTGCAGCAAGAGTTTCAACCGTTTCCACGGCAGATGTCGTCGCAACCGCGGCCGATAGAGTTTGCGACACTGCCGGACTTGGTTGCAGGCTTTCGACTGTCAATTGCTCGGGTGCTGCGGGCGCTACGGGTGTCGCCTCCAGCAGCGGCGGCGGCGGGGATTCTGTTCCAGCCACTTGGAGGGCCGTGGCAATGATCTTGGTCTCTGGGCGCACATCGTCGGGGATGGCGATTTGGGCCTGATAGGCGGCAAGGCCGAGGTGCAGCAAACCTAAATGTGCGGCCAGAGCCACCCCCGCCATGGCGAGCCAGAGGAGCGGATTACCATCTTGGCGTTCCCATATTTCGACACCGCTTATGCTCATGAGTCTGGCTTGAATTGGCGCAGCGTGACGAGCTTGATCTCGATGCCCCGCAAATCGGGCCTTTGGATGAGCGAGACCAGAGCCCCAGCTGGCACATCGCGATCTGCGAGTATGTGCAGACGCGGGGTTGTTTCGTTGAGCAACGGCGTCAGGGTCGCCAGCAATGTGTCAGGTGACACGGCATCACCGTTCAGTTGCAACTTATCATCGACATCCATCAACAGCAGCGGGCGGGGCAGGCGGTCCAAAGGAAGGTCTGACGTTTCGGCAAGATCAACCGACAACTCTTCGGTTTCGACCAATGAGCCGGACACGAGGAAAAAGAAGATCAAAAGCAGCACGATGTTCACTGTTGTCAGCGAGAAGTCGAGCGGCAGCTTGCGCGTGGCTTTCGGCAGGGTGTTGCGCTTTTCCGGGGTCATTGTGTGCTGCCCGCCACGACCTGAACGGTTGGAACACGCGCAAGCGTCAGGGCTTCTAACACTGCGGCCATGTCTTGCACTGTGGCGGACCGACCAGTGAGCAGCACGACGCGATCAAGCCCTGCTTCGATCAGCGGATCGACCAGTTGGTGGATTTCGGAGAGAGCGACTTTCTCGCCGGCGGCTCGCAATGTGCCACGATCCACGGACCAGATGGCGACAGTTTCCTTGTCGGTCGCCGCTTGTTCCACTGGCGGGGCTTCGCCCGATGCTGTGATGTTCCCCGCAGCACCGGGCGTCAGCGCCATCAGGGAATAGGGGGCCAGCGACGAGGTGAGCATGAAGAATACCAAAAGCTGGAACATGGCATCCGCCAAAGGAGTGAACGAAAAGCCGTAGCGGCGCGCCCGATTGGATTGGGGCAGGCTGCGGATCATGCTCATGGCAGGGGCCTCAACTGCGGCCCGAGGTGCCGGTGACGCGCCCGTAGATCGCCGCAGACATGAGGGTTTCCATGGAATGACGCTCGGCGTCGATGCGGCCCTCCAGCCAGATGGCAACGAAGTAGAAAACAAGCGCAATGACCAATCCCACGGCGGTGGTGGTCAACGCCGTCCAGATGCCACCAGCAAGAAGGGCAGGATCGACCGCGCCTTGGGCTTGCGACAGATTGCTGAACGCGTCGATCATGCCGATGACGGTGCCAAGAAGGCCAAGCATCGGTGCGGCTTGCACTACCGCTTCCAGTATGCGCATCCGGCGCGACATTGCGGCCAGCTCGATCAGAGCGGTCTGGCGGCCTAGCTCTTCGGCATAAGCTTGATCACCAGGGCGGGCTTGCAGTCCCGAGAACGTCGCCTGAAGCACGCGTAGCAAGGTGGTTTTGCGAGAGGAGGCTTCGCGCAGGGCGCTGTCGGATTTGCCGGATAACCAATTGGACACGGCGTCTTCTGCCTGCTTCCGGCGTCCGACGCCGAGCGACATAAACTGCGCAATTTTGTAAAGCGTGACGGTGGTGGCGACCATTGAAAGGACCGCCAAGGCCGTGAACACTGCAATTGTCACAGGGTTGAGTGAAGAAAGATCGGGGGCGTTCATGCTTAGCGCTCCGCCCCCGACGCATTCGGACCTATTGGCAGGGGGCCTTTTAGGTCAAAAGGTCAGACGCCCAGCTGGATGTCGCTGCGGGAATTTGTGATCAAGCCGGACATGCAGAAATCATGGTCGCCGTCGCTCGACTTACAGGCTGACACGTCGTTGATCAGGATGCGCGAGATTGAGGCACATTTCTTACCTGCCAGATTGAACTGAACGACCTTGGTTTTGCCAACAGGCAAAGCGCCAAACTCCAGAACCAGCGTGCCGGTGACAAGGCTGTTTTCGTCAAACAAGGCAACCTGATACGCGGTTTCCACAAGGGCGATGCCCGTGTTGTTGGTGGCGACATAGGTCAGCTGGCAGCCATCCCCGATATCAGTGGCGGTGTTGAGTTCCAAAGCGAAATTCCCGCTTTGCGCCAAGGCGGGATTGGCCACTGCCAAGATTGCGGCTGTCGCAGCGGTTGCAGTTGCGTTGAAAATGGTTTTGGTCAGCTGTCGCACGCGTGTGATCCCCCAAAGAAATTTCTACCAATGGACTCGTAACGCAGCACGAGACCGTTGTGACTAGAAGGGCGCATAGAGGCCCGCCTGTCAACGGAAGATCGGGGGATGAGCGGGGCAATTGCGCCCCGAAGGTGTTGATTTAGCGATAAACGCCGGTGGACCAAACTTTGCGGATCCGGTCAATACGCTGAGCCGCGCGCGAAGATGCTGCGGCCGTCGGGCGGCGAGGTTGTAACGGCTGAAGAGCTGTTCGCGGTGGAAACTGTTGTTCGAAAATACCGTCTTGGTCGCTGTTAGATGCGCCTTTCGTTTCGGTCTCGCCTTGACCACGGAAGCGGCGCAGTGTGCCTGGGGCCACAATCCCAAGCGGCGCGGCTGCAACAGCGATTTCTCGCGCCTGCGGTTTGCGCTTCACTGATGCCACACTGGTTGAGGGCGTATCATCAACGACGATTGCATCGTCGATATGCGCAAACAGCGGTAAGTCTGGAGACATCCGAGCAGCGTCGTCAGTTTGGATCGTTGTATACTGAAGAAGCGGAGGCTCGGGCTGGGTAAATGCTGCTGGTTTGATCAAAACGGGGGGCGTGACTTCCGATTGCTCGGGAGGAGTCCAAGTTGTGACGCTTGCGGCCACAAACTGGGAATTCGCGATTTTGGATGCGGGGGCAAGCTCGCTTGCGGCGACGGATTGCGCCACTGCAGGGGTTGCGACCTGATCGGTCAAGCGTTGAAAAAGCCCGTAGGACGCACCGGCGGAAACACCGATGATCACCATGCATGCGCCTGTTCCCAGAAGTTTCTTGACCGACATAATAAATTCTCCAAAAAAATCCGGCGTGAACCGTGAAGAGAGTATGACAGAGTTTGCCTTGTTTTTCTAGTGTTTCAAGGGAAACACGAAAATGCAGCTCTCTCTTTAGCTTTGCATCAAAGCGCTTTAGCGTGTGAGCTATGAATCATACTGCTACTTCATTGAGTTACGTGATCTGCCGCGCCGCAGCATTGGCCTTTGCTCTGGTGGGCGGAATGGCGCTCAGTCCCGGTGCCGCGCGGGCTGAATTCGCGGTGTGCAACCAAAGCTTTGACGTGGTGAATGTCGCCATTGGACGCGACGTGGACGGCGATTTCCAGACAGAAGGGTGGTGGACCATCGGGACCAACCAATGCGCGAACGTCATCCGTGAGGAGTTGGAAAGCCGCTATATCTACGTTTATGCGCAGGATGTGTTCGGCAAGCCGATGCTGAACGGGACCACAACCATGTGTATCGAGCCCAAGCGTTTCACGATCCGCGGTATCTCCAGCTGTTGGTCGCGCGGTCATATTCAGGCGCGGTTCATCGAGGTGGATACAGAAAAGACGCAGCGTTGGTCGCTTTTCTTAACGCCTCCGAACTAACTTTCAGGCCAATGCGTTCAAATTGCCTTGATTTTTCAAGTTGTGACTCGCCCGCGGGGGCGATTTCGGGCTAAACTGTCGACACGCTTCGAGTGTAGAAGGGATTTTTGTAAGTTTATGTCGCGTTTATTCGACATGTGCAGACAGGTTTGTGGACGGGGGATCGCCATTTCGGCGTTCGCCGTCGTTATGTTTGTCGGGTCGGCTTCCGCGCAGGATCGACTGGCACTTGTAATCGGCAACTCGACTTACGAAACTATTCCCGCTCTCAAGAACCCGCAAAACGACGCGAATGCGGTGAGTGATACGTTGACCAACCTCGGCTTCGACGTGACCTTGCTGACAGATGCGACCTCGGATCAGTTCTGGCTGAAACTAGAAGACTTTGTGAAGCGGTCTGAAACGGCCGAAACAACGCTCTTCTATTATTCCGGCCACGCCTTCCAGTTGGAAGGGGCCAACTATTTAGTGCCGGTCAATGCACAGCTTAAGTCCAGACAGGCCATTTTTGACGAAACATGGAGCCTTGATGGGATTATCAAACGTCTTCAGGCGCGCAATCGGCAGACGCTGATTTTCCTCGACGCCTGCCGCGATAGCCCGCTGCCGCAAAACATGACGGCAAATGGCGGCGGTCTGGCGCGACTGAACACTGGCATCGGCACATTTGTGGCGTTTGCGACCGAGCCAGGTGCGGTGACGTATGACGGGCAGGGCGATAACAGCCCGTTCACGACGGCGCTGCTGAACCACATCGAGACGCCGTCGATCTCCATTTCCGACATGATGATCCGCGTCCGCAACGAGGTGGAGGAGCGCACCTTCCGCAGGCAGACGCCTTGGGATCAGTCCTCGCTGCGCTCCCAATTCTACTTCCAGCCCGAATACGAAAACGCGCCGACGCTGACTGCTGCTGACTACGAGATGCTGGCGCAGCTAGATCCCAAGGGTCGCGAACGCTTCTTGGCGCTGCTGGCCGAAAGCGGCATTGCCGTAGACGCCCCAGCGGACTTGATCGAAGGAGCGAGCCTGGAGCTTGCCGTTGCGGATGAAAATTCCTTGATTATTGCAGCCCCGATTCCGGCGAGCCTTCCCAAAGAAGTGCCACCGACGACGGTCGAGGTGACCGAAGCCATTCGTCCCGAAGATGTTGCCATTGTTGATGATGTAGGTCTCGTGTTCTCGGTGCCGGATGTGGTGAAGACGACCCAGTCGGCCAAGGCATCAAGCGGTGTTGCTGAGAATGTCGGGCCGGTCGTGATTGAATTGGCCTCGCTTGGGCAAGCCCCAAGCAACACGTTGAACCGCCAGACGATTGATACATTCCTGCCCGGCTCCGCGCCTGCGGCAACGGCCAACGGGTCGATCGAGTTGCAGAACATCGAAGCATCAGGCCCTGATGGCTCGGCCGCGATCGCGGCTGCAAGTGGGGCGCTGTCCGCCTCTGGCGGCGGCGGCCAAGCGGCGGCGTTGGTTCGTGCTGGCACTGCCATTGCAGCCCGCGCGCAGGGCGACATCATACGCGTCGCGGCCCTGACTTCCCCGACGCGCAGCCTGCCACCGTCGATTTTTGAAGCGCCTGCAATTGAGGGCCGTGAAGTTTTGCCAGACAGCGATGAAAGCCGCGCTATTCTGGCCAGCATCGACCCGACCTTGCTTGAAGAGCTGACTAAGCCCTCCGTTCCTGGCGCGGATGAACCGGTTCTGCCAGAGATCGACCCGGAGCAAATGGCGTCCGATGTTCAGACAGAGTTGTCGCGACTTGGTTGTTACCGGATGCGGATCGACGGGGACTGGGGCAATGGCTCTCGTCGTGCTCTGACCAGCTACTTCCTGAACAAGCGGATCGTGCCTGAAAGCCTTGAACCAAGCCTCCCACTGCTGCGTCAGCTGAAGTCTGAGGGTAAAGTGGTTTGCCAAGTTCAGGTGGCACGTGCGAAGCCGACAACTGTGAAGAAGACCACAGTCAAGGCGACCCCGAAAGCGACGACCACTGCTAAGAAGGCTCCGGCCAAGAAGCGCGTTATTCGGAAGATCACCAAGCCAACTGCTGCGGCCTCTTCGGGGACGACAAAGAAACGTATCACAAAGCTGAGCACTGGCGTGTTCCGCTAAAGGCAGGCCTAGGCTCCGCCCATGGAAATCGACCCCCGGTTTAAACAAGCCAAGAAAAAATCCTCGCGACGCAAGTTCCGGCAACAGCACGGTCCCGCGTTGTTGATCGGCGGTGGTGGTGTCGCGGTTCTGGCTCTTGTCGCGTGGATCGCAATGAGTGGGTTCATCACGATTTCCGCTCCGCCGGATGCAGAGGCGTTCACAGACGAAGAACTCACCGAAAATCTGGAAGAGCTTGAAGAAGGGCTGGAAGAGGACATTACCGCCACCTCGACCGCCGACGCGCTGGCATATGCCTCGGCCTTTGTAGATGTGGCGGGCGATCCGATGGTGCTGCGATTTGATGCCAGCCTGACGACCAAGGCGCGCCCCTTACCCAGCCACCCCGACTTGCCCTTGGTGCGCGTCGGCCAGTTTGCAATCGACACCTTGGTGCTGGTGCAGGACGACATGATCACCCGACAGGAAAAGTTGATCACCACGCTGCCTTCCAGTCGCGAGGAATTTGCGTTCTTTCAAGCTCAACGAACACAGTCGCAAACCCCTGGAATAGCCACGCCCGTCAGCTTTGAAGTGCCGGATCTGGACGAGACGACCGCCGATCAGGGAAGCCTTGATGGCGACAGTTGGGGGGATAGCATTGATGGGGAGGATGTCGGGCAAGACACATACACCCAAACCGTGATTGAAAACACCACCAGCCTTACTATCGTCAAACGAGAGGACCAGCGCGCGCTGGCCTATAATGATCTGTTCTTACGGCTCAAGGACAACCGTTCACTGGTGGATATTCTGGGTGATAACGGCTTTGACGCTGATGCCGCAAAATCCTTTCAGGAAAAGGGCACGCCTCTGATCGCAGAGCTGTCAGAGCTTCCGGCGGATTATGTGCTGGCCGTCCGCTCAGTACCGAGCAAGACTGGGGCTAAACCCGTTCAACTTTCGGTTTACACGCGCGACACCTATATCGGCTCCGTCGCTTTGGAAGACGATGGCAGCATTGTACAATCTGCAGATCCTTGGGTGTTGGACGAGTTGTTCTCTTACGCAGAGGATGACGGCAGCACCGATACCGTGTCAGCCCGAAAATACCGGCTTTTGGACGCGTTCTATTCTGCTGCGATCCGCAACGGTGTTCCGACATCGGTTGTTGGTGAAAGTATCGTTTTGCTCAGTCAGGACAATGATCTGGAGGCTTTCGCAACCACTGGTGACCGGATGACACTGCTCTATGCTCGCGAGCCAGGTCCGAATGGTGCAGGGCCGGGTCAGGTGTTGTATGCCGCGATCGAAGGCCCGTCGGGGGACAAGATCTGCTACGTCGCTCAAGTGCCCGGGGAGGGGTTCAAGTGCTTCACCGAGAAGGGCGTCGCTGGGACCGTGGGGAGTGCATCAAACGGGATGGTGACGCCGGTCTCTGGCGTTCTGACTTCCCCGTTCGGGCCACGCTTCCACCCGATCCTGAAGAAGGTGAAGGTTCACCATGGCGTCGATTGGGCGGCCCCGACCGGCACGCCAATTCTGGCGGCGTTTGACGGGCGGGTCAGCTTTGCGGGCAATGGCGGCGGCTATGGCAACGTCATCAAGATCGCCCACGCGGGGGGGCGGGAAACGCGCTATGCCCACATGTCGAAGTTCTCTCCTTTGGGAAAAGTTGGGGCGGTCGTTCGGGCGGGTGACGTGATCGGTTTCGTTGGCACGACCGGCCGGTCCACCGGACCCCATTTGCATTTCGAGCTGCGCGAAAGGGGGGCCAGCATGGATCCGTTCAACGCCCCACCCGCGGGGTCAGCGCCTGTTATGATGGCGTCGGCTTCGAACGCGGTTGAAAGTCTTGTGAACCAGATCATCAAGGTTGAAAGTGCGGGCAACGCGTCGGCCAAGAACTCTCGCTCCTCGGCCACGGGGTTGGGCCAGTTTATCTCCAGCACATGGATCAGGATGATGCGGACCTACCGTCCTGACCTTGCCGCAACGATGAGCCGGGAGGAGCTGTTAAAACTCAGGTTCGACCCGACACTTAGCCGCGAAATGGTCACCAATCTGGCCCGCGAGGGCGAGGCCTACCTGCGCGCGCGCGGCCATGCGATCAGCGCGGGGCGGCTCTATCTCGCCCACTTCCTTGGGGCTGAAGGTGCGCATGTCGCGCTGAGTGCGCCCGACAACGCGCAGATTTTGGATGTGATGGGAGCAGGGGTCGTGAAAGCGAACCCGTTCTTGCAAGGCCGCGACATTGCATGGGTCAAGAACTGGGCCGAACGCAAGATGAACCGGAAGGGTGGCCCCGTCACTATTACGAATGCCGCACCCGCAGTTGCCCGCATTCCGCCGGAAGTTGCGGCATACAAAAAAACGATAGCTGCTGTTCTGGAAATGGCGGGCTGAGGCGCCGCCCGTGACGGGCCGCCGCGATTGGGCCGCCCGTCATTTGTGTTTGCGAAGCCGGATTTACGAGAACTGATACTCGAATGCGCCGTCTTTCAGCGTGACTTCCACAGCTTTGATTTCCTCACCGGCTACCATTTTGGAGAGAACTTCGCGCGACAGGTCGGGCAGGATCGAGTTGGTGATAATATTGTCGACCATCCGGCCACCGGAATCGGGGTCGCGGCATTGATCGACGATATGCGCGATGACGTCGTCGGCATAGGTCATGGTCGCGTTGTGGTTGGTCTTCATCCGTTTCACGATAGAGCCGAGCTTCAGCTTGGTGATGCCGGTCAGCACCTCGCCCGACAGTGGGAAATACGGAATGTTGACGATCCGGCCCAAAAGCGCGGGCGGGAAGACGGATTGCAACGCAGGCTTCATCGCTTCTTCTAATGCGCCGAGATCGGGGTTGGACTGACCGCTATCGGCCACATCCATGATTGCGTCGGTGCCGACATTCGAAGTCAACAGAATCAAGGTGTTTTTGAAGTCGATAGATCGGCCTGTGCCATCTTCCATAATGCCCTTGTCGAACACTTGGAAGAACAGCTCGTGCACATCAGAGTGGGCCTTCTCAACCTCGTCCAGCAGCACCACCGAATAGGGTTTGCGGCGCACGGCCTCGGTCAGGCGACCGCCTTCGCCATAGCCCACATAACCCGGAGGCGCCCCTTTCAGCAGCGATACGGAATGCGCTTCTTGGAACTCCGACATGTTAATGGTGATGATATTTTGCTCACCGCCATAAAGGCTTTCGGCCAGCGCCAAAGCGGTCTCGGTTTTACCGACACCGGATGGACCACAGAGCATGAATACCCCGATCGGCTTGTTCGGGTTGGCCAGTTTGGCGCGGCTGGTTTCGATCCGTTTGGCGATCATTTGCAGCCCGTGGTCCTGACCGATAACGCGTTCTTTCAGGCGGTCGGCGAGCGTCAGGATCGCCTGCAATTCGTCGGTGACCATGCGGCCCGCCGGAATTCCGGTCCAGTCGGAGATAACACTCGCCACGGCCTGCTCGTCAACATGCGCGTAAACCATGCGGTCATCGGGATCGCCAGCTTCCAACTCGCTGATCTTTTCGTGTAAAGCAAGGCGCACGGCCTCTGGATCCTCTGCCGCGGTAGGGATCGGCTCGTCCTCTTCCTCGGGCGGATCAGCGCGGTCGGCAGATGGGATATCCTCGCCTTCTTGCGGCTCTTCATCACCGATCTTGGGTGCATCTTCTGGGGTCAGAATCTCTTCGCCCTCGGGTTTCAGATTCTGGCGAAGCTCCAGAATTTCATCCACCAAAACCTTTTCTTTGGCGTATTTCTCTTCGAGTACCACCAGTTCTTCTTCGGCTTTCGATTTTTCCAGCTTTGCTTCTGCGATGCGATCTTCGTTCTCTTCGCCCAAATCGCGCTGTGCAGTCTTCGCGGCAATCTCGGACACCAAAGCGGCAATACCTTCTTTCAGGTCCGCGATGCGCGCAGGCGTAGAGGCTTGGCTAATCGCCACACGCGCGCAAGCGGTATCGAGCAACGACACAGCTTTGTCCGGAAGTTGGCGGGACGGGATGTATCGGTGCGACAGGGACACGGCAGCGACAATCGCCTCGTCCGAAATTCGAACGCCGTGGTGGGCTTCCATCGGCCCCATAATGCCACGCATCATGTAGCAGCATTGCTCGACGCCGGGTTCTTCCACATTCACCGGTTGGAAGCGGCGGGTCAGGGCAGGGTCTTTTTCGAAGTGGGTGCGGTATTCAGCAAAAGTGGTCGCACCAATAGTCCGAAGCGTGCCACGCGCAAGAGCCGGTTTCAGCAGGTTCGCCGCATCACCTGTACCAGCCGCGCCACCTGCACCAATCAGGGTGTGGGCTTCGTCGATGAACAGAATGATCGGGGTCGGGGAGGCTTGCACTTGGTCGATGACTGACCGCAAGCGTTGCTCAAACTCACCCTTCATGGAAGCGCCCGCCTGCATCAAGCCGATATCCAGCGAATGCAGTTTGGTACCGCGCAGCTTTGGCGGAACATCGCCCGACGCGAGACGTTGCGCGAAGCCTTCGACGACAGCTGTTTTGCCGACGCCCGCTTCGCCTGTCAGGATCGGGTTATTCTGACGCCGACGCAGCAGCACGTCGATGATCTGGCGGATTTCTTCGTCGCGACCAACGATCGGGTCCATCTTGCCCGATGCGGCATCTGCGGTCATGTCGATGGAAAAGCGATCCAGCGCGGTTGTGCCGCCGCCGCCAGCTTGGCCAGCCGCGCCGCCTTGGGGTGCAACAAGGCCCGAGCCATCCATCGGGCGCATGTCTTCTTCGTCGGATTCGGCCCACGCCGAGCGCGCTTCGGACACCAAGGATTCAACATTGAGCTTCTGGAACACTGGCGAGCATTGGAAGAGTGCGCGCTTCAAGTCGTTTGACTTCAGGCAAGCCACAAGCGCGTGGCCGGTGCGAATTTGCGTCTCCGAGAACAGCAGCGTCGCGTAGTGCCAGCCACGATCCAAAAGATCAGTAACCTGATCGGAGATTGACGGCATCTCGGTCGCGTTCTTGCGCATCCCATCGATGATTGCGCCTAGATCCTTGAGCACCTGTCCGCGGTCCAACTTGAAGTGGTTCAGCGTTTTGGAGATGTCGGAGTTCTTGTTGGACACCACATGGAACAGCCAATGGGCCAGTTCTACATGTCGGTTGCCCTCGCCTTTGGCATGGCGCAGCGATTGAACGAACGCGTCGTAGCCAACCCGGTTGAGTTTACCGGCTACGGTTTCCATTGAAATGTCACTCATACTTTTATCCCCGCTGTAGGTAATTGTTTTTTCATGCCACAGCCTTTGCCGGTGCACGGTCTGTTGAGAATTGAGCCGCCTGAACATAGCGGCGACGTTCGTTTTCTTTTGGTTTCTCCGGGTTGATCCACCCTGTCCAGCCAAGCGCTGTTTGCTGGCCAAGCACCGCTGCGGGCACCTCGTCGGCGGGCAGGGACAAGGACACATCAACCTCAATGGTCACACCCAGATACCACATGACAATGTCAGTGAGCCGGGTGAACCCGTCGCCGCCGGGCAGATAGCTGCGATACTGATCCAGGCTTTCGGTGCGCACGTGAATGCAGATTTTCTCGTTCACCGCAGGCACGCGGCTTCCCAAATGCACGTTCTGCCCCAAATGGCTGCCGCCAAGACCGACGCGAGTCAGGTCTTGCGGCTCGAAGCTCATCCAGCTTGGCACATGCTCTTCAATCTCGACATGGACCTTCAACAGAAGCTCCAGCATCTGGCGCAGGCGAACGGCGGATTTGATCCGACCCGAGAATAGCGCGATCAGCGGCAGCTTGGCGACATCTGGAATATGGTCGCGGTTCTGGAAGGCGGGGGTACCAAGGCCTGCGAGCGACCCGACATAGGCTTGGAACCGGTCGCCCTTGGGGTGGTCGAACTGCGCGATCGGCCGCGCGTCTGCCCATGCCCGATAGAACAGCTGCAAGAAGCGGTTTGCAAACAAATCGGTAAACCGGGCAAAGCTGGGGTCGCGCGCGTTTAGCCAGCCATGAACTTCGGCCGTGGTGTTGAGTGGCAACGCGCCTTGGGGGCCGTAGAAGCCCAGAAATCTCGTGTTAAGCCGTCCTGCACGCCCACCGGGTTTTTCCTCGAACGCGGTGATGTTAGAGGCAGGGAAATCCATAAACGGGTCCTGGCCGAGGGAAACGACTTCTTCCTTGATGGTCGCGTTTTGCCCGATGCGGGGCTTGTCGGGGTAGGTCCGCTCCATCTCCCGCAGAGTTGCCAAGAACCCGAAGCGCCAAGGGGTCGCTTTCAACATCGCGCGATGGGATAATCCCTGAAGATCCTTTGCCTTCGGCGCAGGCGGCCCCATCATCTGGGGCTTTTTCTTCTTGGGGATTTTCGTCATAGCAGCGGGCCGGAACCGGAGCGCGGTGGCCAGACTTTCACCTCGCCACGTTGCTGCGAAACAATGACCGTCTGGGTAAAGCTGTTGATGGCGGAATAGTCGGCAAAGAAGCGATCCAAAATAGCGCCAAGGAACATGATGCCAGACCCTTCGTAGCCGCGCTCGTCAAAGGTCACCCGCACTTCGATGCCGCGTGCGGCGTGGAAGCCTCCGTCGCGTTTGACAGAGCGCACCACAGGCCGCGTTTCGATCCCCTTAATCGCTTGAAGCTGCTTTTCTGTCACCTTGTTGGTCAGGTCGGCAAACAATGACAGCATTTCCCGCAGACCTGCAGCATGATCTCGGCTGCCTCGATCAGACAGGCCGAACTGGTTCAACGACAAATGGCTAACCAGCCGCCAATACACGTCGCCTGACCGTGTCCGGTGCGGCGCGTCGCTTTCAAGCTCCGCGACAGCTTCGCGCGGCGCAGTCGGCCCTGCGATACAGCTAAGATTAACCGTCAGGTCGTCATTCAGATTAAAGTCTGTGCCCTTTTGGTTCAGTGGCAAATATTCCGGCAAATGCCTGTTGGAGCATAGAGCTTTCACTTGGAGGCGTCGCACGCGCTTGTCGTCGTCCAGGCCCTCCGGCTCGTAGATCGAGATGAACGTCTCGGTGCCTTTGTAATTGTGCTGGACGCCAAACCGCCGCTCATTCGGGGTCAAACGACGCTCCTTGCGGCGGTAGGTATAGTAGAGAGCTTCGCGCGGATTTATCTGTTCCGCCGGAACACCATAAAGCGGATGAACCGGCACCTTGGTTTGAACACCGGCGTAATAAGCAAAAACGTCGGTGATCCGATGAACCTCGTAATGCGAAGACGGGCTGCTGTCGGGTGTCACGATATATTCGTGGCGCAGCGGGTCCACTTTCACTTGCGAGGAGTTCTCCTCAAACAGATTAACCGCGGGCACGGCGAACAGGGCAAAATGCTGCGGGCCAACGCGGGACGGCAGGGATGGCTTGACGGTGTTCAGCTCGATGATCAGATCGAACTCGCTGGCAGCAATGCGTTTCAGCGCTTTGTTGATGCCTGCCAGTCGGAAGCCGATGAACTTTTGGGGGAACAGGAATGCCTCGCGCAGCGTCGTGTAGCCACGGAACACGCGGATGTCTTCGGGGAACAGCGCCTCGTCGTCGTCGAAGCCGATCTGCTCTATTATGTTCGGCTCTAACCGGATGAAGGCTGGATCACCGTTGCTGTCGAGATACCGTAGCGTGATCCGGTTCACGTGGCAGAAGAGCTGTTCGTATAGGGAAAGGGTTTCGCCAAGATCGCCCATTAGATGGATCGGTAAACGGTCCAGCTCCAGATCAGACATGGGGCCTTCCGGCTTGTCAGGATTGTCCATCGACGGGCGCATAAAGCTGAGCTTCAGCCCGCCCGCCGTGCCGGGTGCCACATCAAACCCAAGCGCCTGCAACGGGGCAGGGCCGTCTAGATAAGCAGCGTTGGTGATCTTCAGCGGCCACAGCTCCAGCGGTGCCGACAGGCGGAACCGTGCGGAAATACGCTTTTCGCGGTCTACATAACGCGCGTCCATGTAAGAGCCCGCAGGAAAGGACATGCCCTCCAGAAGCTCCTGATTGTCATAGGGGGGCTGCGCTTGCACCAACATCGCAGATGGCGTTGGGGCTAGCATGTCGGGCAAAAGTTGCTCTAGCAATTCGTTGGTAAAGCTGCGGAATTCCTGCTGCATCTTCAACTGAACACGCGCTGCCATAAACGCGGTGCCTTCCAACAGTCCTGCGACCGCCGGGTCCATGTTGTCTTGCACCAGCCCGCCCAATCGCTCGGCAATGCCGGGATAGTCCGCTGCGAATTCTTGGCTGCGTTCGTAGAGCAATGCCAACTCGCGCTCATAGGCGTCTAGAAAGGCCTTTTTCATCGGTTGACCTTCAGGTTGGCGAGGTTGACCTTGCCCCCGCCCACATCAATTTCGGCGACGAACTCCAAAGGAACGTCCACCGGATTGGCGGCGAGGTCGGCGGAAATATCGAATGCCAGCTTCTGGCTCAGATCCTTGTCCTGCTGGCGCATGACGACTTCGATAGAGTCAGGGATCAGGCGAGGCTCGTGGTCAATCAGCGCTTGGCGCAAACGGCGCTCCAGATGGCCACGGTTTTCGGAGTTCGAAGACATGTTGGCCATGTCGTCCATGCCGAAGTTCAACACAGATTTCGCCACGTGCTTGTGCTTGCTGACGTCCAGCGCAGCGTCAAGCCGGATCGTGTGCATCAGGTTGGCAAGATCCTCGTTGAGATGGGCTTTCAAAGAGCCTTGATCGGCCCCGTGCCGCCGCTGGATTGTCCGTTGGTTTATCTCGCGCTCACCCTCTTTGTAGCTGGCCCCGTCCGACGTCGCGTCTTTCTTGCGCGCCGCCTCACGGAAGACGTGCATCAAGGAAATCTGGTTCTGTTGACCAAGTTTGCGATTGGATTTGGGCGGTGAGGTCTTCATCAGGCGGGTCACACTCTGGCGATGTTCGGGTCAGACCATCGCCCGGAGGGAAACGCGGCGGGATGCGAGGCAGCATGTCTCGGGCTGCGGTCCGGAAGGGGGGATGGGGGCGCCGAGAACCGGCGCACCCCGTTGTCTTGAGAGAATAAAACGCGTCCGCGGCTTAAGCCGGTTTGACGGTGCCGTTCCACTCTTTGTTTTCTGCAATGTCCCAACCAGCGTTGGTTGTACCAGCGTCTGCACCTTTGTCGTCCTGCATCGTGTATTCGATGTTGAAGCGACGGAAGTTCAGGGTCAGGGACTCTTCAATACGGTCCAGACCGTCTTTGGAACCACCGGTGGTGTAGGACGATACGATGATCATTTCCATGTGCAGCTTGAAGTACTCAACAGGCGCATCGCCACCGGACTTACGAACGGTCAGCAGGCCAGCGTCGATGTGCTTACCAGAGGTACATTTCTTGATCAGGTCGTTGGAGGACTGGTCAACATATTTGATGATGTTGATGTCCTGAACGTCGACTTTACCGCCGCCGCCGCCGCCGCCCATGTGGGTGGTGCCGGATTGGGACATGCCCAGACCCCAGTTCAAGACATCGATCTCTTGCTTGTGTGCGGAGTCCTGGGACTCGCCTTTGATGTTCGACAGTTTCAGAAAAATATCGACAGCCATGTGTCTTCTCCTTGGTTACAATAAATCGGTAAGAAATTTCGCTAATGAAATTGTTTATTTCCCACCGGGTAGTTTGGATACGAGGCTCATCCCGATATCCATTCCTTCCATTTGGAAGTGCGGTTTGAGGAAGAATTTGCCCATGTAGTAGCCGGGGTTTTCTTCGTCCTCGATGACTTTAACCGTTGCCCCGGCCAGCGGCTTGAGGGCCTTTTCAGCCTCGCTCGCCTCGTCGGGGTTCAGGTGAACATATTTCATGATCCAGCTTTGCAGCTCACGCTCGATCTGGTCGCGGGAGCGGGACATGCCGATCTGGTCGCGAACCATGCATTTCAGGTAGTGGCTGAAACGCGAGACCGCAAAGATGTAGGGTAGGCGGGCCGACATGTTGTCGGACGCGGTTGCCTCTTCGTCTTTGTAGACCTTCGGTTTGTAGATCGATTGCGCACCAATGAAGGCCGCTTTGTCTGTGTTCTTGCGGTGAACCAGCCCGATCAGACCTGCTTTTGTCAGCTCGCCTTCGCGACGGTCGCTGATTGCAATCTCGGTTGGGCATTTCAGATCGGTGGACCCGTCGCCGGTGTCGAATGTGTGCGATGGCAGGTTGATCACTTCACCACCGGATTGAACACCACGGATTTGAACAGTCCAGCCATGCTCTTTATGCGCACGGTTGATGTTTGCGGCCATTGCGTGGGCGGCGTTCATCCAAGCGTATTTGGTGCCTTCATGCCCATCGGTCTCTTCCTCGAAGTTGAACTCGTCAACAGGAAGGGAATTCTGGCCATAGGGCTCACGCGACAGGACGCGCGGCATGGTCAGACCGATATATCGGGAGTTCTCAGAGTCACGCAGGGAGTTCCAAGCGGCGTAATCCGGCGTGTCAAACACTGTGGACAGATCGCGCGGGTTGTTCAGCTCGTTCCAGCTGTCCATGCCCATCAGCGTCGGAGCAACGGAAGACAGGAACGGCGCCATCGAGGCGGCGGCGATCTTGCCCATGTCGCGCAGCAAACGCACATCGGACGCGGATTGGTCGAAGTAGAAATCGCCGATCAGGCAGCCATAGGGCTGGCCCCCAAGCTGGCCGAATTCGTGTTCGTAGATTTGCTTGAAGATCGGGGACTGGTCCCATTTCGCGCCAGGGAAGGAGCGCAGTTCGCGTTCTAGTTCGGCCTTGGACACGTTCATCACGTTGATCTTCAGCGACGCGTCAGTCTCGGAGTTGTTGACCGTGTAGGCCAGCCCACGCCAAGACGCTTCAAGCTTCTGGAATTCTTCGTGGTGGATAATGGCGTTGACTTGCGCGCTTAACTTTTCGTCGATCGCAGCGATCATCTGGTCAATGGTGTCAATCACGTCGTCGGAAACAAGATCCTGATCTTGCATCGCAGTCGCCACCAATGTGGTCACCGCGTTTTCAACTTCTTTGGCGGCCACGTCGGAACGCGGCTTGAAGTTCTTCTTCAGTACATCGGAAAACTCGTCGAGCTCACTAAGAGCACCACCAGCTTGGGCGCCATCCTGTTGGGCTTCTGTCGCCATTATCGTTCCCCTTAATTATTATTCGTCCGCGCGCATCTTTGGCGTGCAGCGTACTGGTATTTTACTCTTCGGCGTCGCCGCCATCTTTTGGCGCACGTTCAGCCAAGGCAGCCATTAGTTCCGGATCTTCCAGCAGTGCTTTGATCTGGTCCTGAGCCGCGGACTTACCGTTCATGTAGCGTTGCAGGTTCGCCAGTTGCGTACGGGCTTCCAGCAGCTTGGCAAGTGCAGGCACCTGGCGGGCAATCTCGCCGGGGCTCATGTCTTCCATTTTCTTGAAGTTGAGGTTCACACTCAACTTGCTCTCCGAGTCAGGTTCGAGGGTATTATCAACCTGCATGGCCAACCCCGGAGCGATCGCGCCCATGAAGTCGTCAAGGCTGTCCTGATCCACCCGAGTGAACTCACGCTCGGCCACTGGGGCCTTCTCAACTTCGGATGCGTTACCGCTGAGGTCGGACATTACGCCCATCACAAAGGGCAGTTCCACCATCTTGTCGGATTCGTAGGGATCGGCGTAAGAAATGTTCACCCGAGGTGGGCGGTTGCGTTTAATAAAACCAGTCGCTGAATCTGAGGCCATATTCCCTCTCCCTAAATCTACGCAATAAGAAAGCCTTAATCACCTTTTGCTGTCAACGCATTTAGGTGATTTTTCACTCTATCTTCACAATCAATTCTCAAAACACCTGCTGATCATACCCACAGGTCAACTTTAATTGCCGTCACCCTCCGGCGCAGGCATCAATTCTTTCACAATAGCATGAAAATCCTTATCCAGAAAGCCACGTGCTTTCAGAAGCAGGATCGGAATCGGGCTGACCGGTTCGCTGCGACGGTAAAAATCTTCGACGGCCTTGATCACGGTCGCCGCATCCGGGCGCGTCCCGATGGACGCGGGTATCTGCCCTTCGGCCTCACTTTGATCCGGTCCTGCGGCCGCGCGAACTTCATTGGACAGCGATCGTAACCGATCCATCGAAATCACAAACCCGGTTTCAGAACCGAAGTCGATTTTGGCTTGGCTGGAATGATCTGGCAGCAGCGTGTCGAGGGCTTCTACCAATGGTTTGCCGATCAGCAGGCGCGCTTGGGTGACCAAAAGCAAAGCTGCGGCAGACGGCTCTTTGGTTGCGAAATACTGCTCGACCACTTCCAACGCCGCCCGCGCGGCGGTGTGCGTTGGAATGACGACCGGCCCCGACAAGGTCGACGCCTGCGCTGGTGCAGCTGAACCCACCGCGCCGACATCAGACCCGGCTTCGTCGCCACCCATGGTATCTGCATCGGCACCGCTATCATCGCCTTCAGCGCTTGAGCCGCCAAGATCGGGACGCGCTTGTTCTATCAGTTCAAGAAGTTCGCCCAGACGCACATCCAGCTTTTCGATATCAGGCGTGAAGGGGCTGTCTTCTTGCGCCTTGGTCACAGCAGTGATCCGGCCAACGGCGGCTTTGGCGGCGACAAGTTTTTCGTGGGTCTTGTCGACGTCTTTCTGGTTCGCCTCGTTGCTCAGCGCGCCGAGCAAGCTGCCGGCATCGCCGACGCTTTCGTCTTCGCGCGGTTCAACCTGACCCGTCGCAAGCAGATACATCCGTTGGTTCACCGCGCCGGAACGGCGGTCTTCTACAAGCGTCGCGTATTGCAGCGGCATGGTGACGGTCGCCAGCGTATTCAGTTCTTCCAGGGCGTTTCGGCGCTCGTTGTTGTCGCCGTTCACTTGGGGATGAACGTCGGCAGGGTGGGCTTCGAGCAAGTCAGCAATCCCGACGAACGCATCACAGAACCCGTGCAACCGGCCCGCCAGAATCTGGAACCGAGCCTGAATACCCAGAAGGCGTAAATCGCGGGTGCGCTTGAGCAACGCCTCGATCTGCTTCTCTTCGTTCTTGAAATCGATCGACTTCGGGTCGAACAGCTCTTCGCGCACCAGATCGTAATACTTGGTCGGCATCCGCTCCGGCGCTTCGAAGAAGTAGTCCAGAAAATCTGGATCGTCTTCAGCCAGAAGGTCCGAGCCGCAAGGCGCGTCGGGCGAAATAGGATCGGTGATTTTATCGTAGTTCATGCGAAGTCCCGAAATGCAAACGGCCACCCGTCCCATCAACAGGGCGGGTGGCCGTTTGTGTCAAGTCGTTGCTAGCCCAAATCCGGCTTAGCGCAGATCGATGCGCAGCTCGACGCGGCGATTCTCTGGATCAAATTCGTCAGCGACGCGGGGTTGCGTTTTGCCAAGACCGATGGCCGACAGACGTTCGTCCGAAATGCCCTGATCGGTCAGGAACTTGGAAACCGATGCAGCGCGCGCGTCGGACAGATCCAAGTTGTATCCTTCGGAGCCACGAGCGTCGGTGTGACCCTCAACTACAAAGCGCGCGATTTCCAGACGTTCGTCCTGCATCATCAACGCAAACACTTTCAGGCTTTCTTGCGCCTCTTGCGTCAGTTCTGCGGAATCCAACTCGAAGTTGATTCGCATATCCAGACCTTGCGGTGCAACGGGGGTCGCAGACGTGTCGCATTCCTGCGCCGTGCCAATACAGATGCCGCGAGTGGCGCCCATATCAATTGAGTTCACAAAGAAATCGACAAGCTCTTCGGTGGTGTATTCGGTATCGGCGGAAGCCGGTGCGGACAACGCAGCCAACACAGCAGCGGTTGTAAGAAGACGTTTCATAATAACACCCTTCGGTAAAATACTAAGGAGAGCATACGGAACAGCTGCCCCAGGGTCAATGAGACTGGGAAGAACGCAGTGTTTCCAATGTACGATTTCACGTTCGTGAACGACCTGTGACGCTCCGGGGCAAGGTTCCGATCAACGCACACCCCAACGCGCTGTTAAGCGCTTTGACCAACTCGTCCACGGTTTCGGCCGCGAAATAATCGCCCCCCGTCTGCGTGGCAAGACATTCCGCCACCGTGCCATCGGCAAACCCGTTTTGTTCAGGGCTGTCCCAGCTAAAGAAGTCACCGCGCACCTTGAAGCCGATCACGTGTACGGTCAGGTTGACCCCTTCAGTCGCGAGCTGCTCGCCCAAGCGGCAAGGGGTGCCGCCGCAGGTCTCTTTCCCATCTGTCACCAAAACCACTACGCCGGGCTGGCGTCGATACTCCAACGCCTCTGCCGCTTGCCGCACTGATTCCGAAAGCGGGGTCATGCCGTCGGGTTGAAGGCTGTCCACAGCATCAACAATCGGCTTCGCTGCATTTAAGCGCGGGCCAAAACGCAGGTCGATGTTGGCGCAGCTATCGCCATCACCGGGTCCGTAGATCAGCAAGCCCACGCGCCGGAACGGCGTGATCTGCGGAATCGCGCGCTGCATCGCGCGACGCGCCTCGAAGATGCGCGGCTCGTCCAATGTATTGAAACCCATCTCCGACATGGAGCCCGAACCGTCGAACACGATCATCGCGTCCTCAGTGCAATCCAGCCCACCAAAGGCCGCGAATGGTGTCAGAGTGAGCAGGGTGGCCAAGGCCGCGGCGGGTATCTGCTTCGACCCGCCCAAACCCTATTGACCGCCGCTGGCCTTGATCGAAGCGTCATAAGCTTCGGCGAAGTAGGCAAGGAACACATCCAGCATCCCGTTCTCGTAGGGGTGGGTTTTGGCGTCCCACCGTTCTACGAACACTTCCCAGTTGCGGCTCTTCTTGCCGCCGCCAACGACCGCAAGTTTGCTTGCACCACCGCCCGCACGTTTCTCGATCGCCTCGGGCGACAGGTCTTCGAGTAACCGCGCCAAGGCAGGCTGGATCGCCGAATAGACAGCCGTCTGGTGACGTTTGATATCGCCGAACGCCTCGACCAGTGTCGAAGTGCCGTTCAGGTAGCCGGGGCGCGGGTTGATATACATGACATCCATCGCCTGTATGGCGTCGGGCATGAACTTCAGCGGGTTGTTGTCGGTCTGCCCCATCATCGTGCGCGAGCCACTTTTGACGAATTGCTTCGTGGCGGCGCGGGCACCCAACAGGGCTTTGAGCTCTTCCGTGGTCACGCGAAGGGATTGGCCCAACTCTCGTGCCAAAGCCAACGCATCGGTCGCAGGAAGATTGTTCAGCGGCAAGCCCGCCCCTTGGCAAAAGGCACGCAACACGGCGTCACCGCTTGGCCCGGCCGCCGCTGGTGGCGCCGCCGGTGCAGGCGCGGCAGGTGGTGCGGCCGCAGGAACAGGGGGCGCAGCAGGGGGTGGCGCAGCCGCAGCAAACCCTTCGGGCGCCGGTGCAACAGGCGCAGCGGGGGAGGCCACTGGCGGCGCAGGAGGCGTTGCCGCTGCAAAAGGCGACGCGTCCGCTGCAGGCGCACCGGGGGCGGGGGCTGGTGCGGCGGGGGGCGGAGTCGGTGTTGGCGGTGGCGTCGGGTTTACAATAAAGTTGTCGCCAAAATCGCCGCGCCACGGGTTTTCTTCAACCGGAGTCACGTTGACAGGCTCGGCAGGACCTGAGCCCACAGACCATGGGTCGCCACCCGATGCGGCAGGCGCTTGTGCGGCAGGTGCCTCGGCACCCCATCCCGCAGCCGCGCCTTCCAGAACCACCACTATTATATAGTGGCCCACCTGAAGCCGATCCATGTGGGCCAGCTGGTAAGGGCTTTCGACGCGGTGCGAATGCCCCTGAAGATAGGTGCCGTTGGTCGACGTGTCATTCAGCCAATAGACGCCGTTCTGAAAGGTAATTTCGAAATGCTGGCTGGAGATATGGCGGGCAGGGTCCGGCAAGGTCCAGTCCATCGCGCCGTCACGGCCGACAAGAATACCGCGACCCTCGACGCTAATCTCTAGCGGACCTCCGTCATCCAGAAAGTCATAGTTCTCTATTTTCAGGGTTAGCTTCATCTGGGGCAACGGCCTTGAGCAGGGTAACAGGTGTCATACGATGCTGCACGCCGCACTTAACGGGGCAACACCAAATAGATAGGGCAGTTTTCAGTCTCCGACCAGTGTTTGCGCAAGGGTAATGAACCGCGCAAGGTTGATCGAGCGTTGTTGAAGGCCGCCGCGCGCCAGACAGGACAATACGCCGGCATTGACCGCGCGCGGGGTGCTCAGGTTGATCGGCTCGTCCCGACGTCCACCGCCAGATGCACCAGTTGCCAATCCCAACCAAACGCCTGGCGTTTTGGACGGCGCCTGCAATGCGATATCGTATATGTCGCGGCGGTTCGCATCGGACGGATCGTGTGCCCAAGCGCTGATCAATTCCAACAGTTGATGGTCAATCGGGGTCAGATGTTCGCGCATCGTGGCGATGCATTCATGGGCCCACCAGACCGAAATCCGTGGCTGAAACGCATAAGCCGCCATCGTCACAGCTTCCTCCGGCGTGGTGGAGGACCGCAGCCGCGCCAACAAGAACGACACGGTCTCCCCCGCGCGAGGTTGAAGCTGAATATCTTCTTTGAGTTCCGGCACCATCGCATACAGGTCAGCCGCAAGCACCGTGCGCAAGTTGGACGATGGCGGAACAGTCCGGTCCCCGTCCAGTAGGCCGTTGCCATTCGCTTCGTGAGGGGTGTCGGTGATCATGCCCGCCTCGCGAACGGGTAGACTGGGTAACTCAAATAATGCATTCGACGTCGCTTCAAAATGAAATTAAATCAGGCGGTATGCCCATTCAAAGCGATAAAGCCCTAGCCCGTCAATCACCGCGTGGCCAAAGGTCAGCTTTCCTTAGGAAATTCGAGCCGCTTTGACTATCCTAATCAGGGCGGCGCGGACTCTGATCCGCAATACTGCGAATTCGGAGAGGATCACAGTCATGACGAAAGCCGAAGGTGGATGCCTCTGCGGGGCACTTAGATACGGTGTGACAGCGGCCCCCAGCAGGGTAACCATCTGCCACTGCAAGTTCTGCCAACGCGCCACTGGCAGCGCGTATCTGGTGGAACCGGTCTTCAGTGGCGATGAGTTCTCAATGCTGAAAGGTACGCCGAAAACGTATACCCACATCTCCGAAGGAAGCGGAAAATCGGTTCATGTCCATTTTTGCGACGCCTGCGGAACCACGCTGTACTTATCGTTTGAGCGCTTTGCGGGTGCTGTCGGCGTGTATGCAGGGACTTTCGACGATCCCAACTGGTTTGACCTGACGCCTGAAAACTCCAAGCACATTTTCCTTGGGGTCGCCCAAAGGGGGTCCGTCATTCCTGCAGGAGTAAATACCTTCGTCGAGCACGCGACCCTTACAGACGGCACACCGGTCGAGCCAACGGTTTTCGAAACGCCTCAGGTTATCGACAAGCGCTAGCGAAGGTCTCGTCGCGGCCACAAGCGGACCGCGTCAGGCCACAAGATCATGCATATGCCCGACGATGACAGCCTCTTCGTCTGTGGGCAGCACCCAGACTTGCACCTTGCTGTCGGCGGCGTGGATGATCGTGTCGCTCGCGGCATTGGCGTCAAAGGATAGCGCCAGCCCCAGCCACTCAAGATGAGCACAAATCCCTGCGCGGACCCGGTCAGAGTTTTCGCCAATCCCTGCGGTGAATACCAACGCGTCCAGCCCGCCAATGCAGGGCAACATTCGCGCCAGCTCCTGCGCGGCGCGCAAACAGAACAGCTCGATTGCTTCCGCTGCTTCCGGCGCAGTGCTGTCCTGAAGCACTTGCATCGCATTGGACACGCCGGAAACGCCCAGAAGACCCGACTCTTTATACAGTAAGGTCTCGATCTGCCCGATCGTCATTCCCAAGCCCTGCTGCAAATACAACAGCACACCCGGATCAAGGCTGCCGCAGCGCCGCCCCATAACCAACCCGTCTAGGGCCGAGAACCCCATGGTCGTGGCCACACTACGCCGCCCTTCCATCGCACACATGCTGGCCCCGTTGCCCAAATGGGCCACAACAACACGCCCGTCCGCAGCTTGGCCCAAATGGCGTGGCAGGATGCGGGCGATATATTCGTAGGACAATCCGTGGAAGCCGTAACGGATCACGCCCTGATCCGTCAGGCTGCGGGGGAGACCAAACATGCTGTTAAGCTTGGGCTGGCTCGCGTGAAAGCCCGTGTCAAAGCAGGCGACTTGCGGCAGCTCCGCCTTCCAGCCCCGCACCGCGCGGATCGCGGCAAGGTTGTGGGGTTGGTGCGACGGGGCCAGCGGTTCCAGTACTGTCAGTTGATCCAGAATGTCATCCGTGACCAGCACAGGCTTGGAGAAATCGCGTCCGCCATGCACAACACGGTGTCCGACCGCTTTGATGTCGCCGAATTCAGGATGCGCCGTCAGCCAGCCCAACACACGCTGCACCACCTCGTCATGCGGGGTGTCCGGCGTCAGTTCGCCAAGCGCATCAGGTTGCGCTCCGGTCGCGCTGAATTCTGGCGCCCGACCGATGCCTGCAACTTTGCCTTTCAGAACCGGTTTGTCGCCTTTTGCCGTGTAGGCTGCGAATTTCAGGCTCGAAGACCCCGCGTTCATTACCAGTTGGACATCGGTCATTGTCGAAGTTTCCTTGCGTTGCGCATTTCAGCGTTTGCCCAAGGGGTAACCGGACAGTTTGAAAGCAGCAACCGCCGCAATTATTAACATAATCCTAATTACAAGGCGCTCTTGTCGCAGGGTCATCCGAACCGTGTTGCAACTGCAGCAAAACCACGCAACAAATGGCACCAACAGCCGTTCCGGCGGCGCGTTTCAAAGGATCCTTCGATGAAAAAGATTTACCCCACCGCGGCAGAGGCGCTTGACGGCCTTTTGCATGACGGCATGTTCATTGCCGCTGGCGGCTTCGGCCTGTGCGGCATCCCGGAGCTGCTGCTGCAAGCAATCAAAGAGGCCGGCACCAAAGATCTGACCTTCGCCTCCAACAACGCGGGCGTGGATGATTTCGGCATCGGCATCCTGCTGCAGACCCGTCAGGTCAAGAAAATGATCTCCTCCTATGTGGGCGAAAATGCCGAGTTCATGCGCCAGTATCTGTCGGGTGAACTGGAGCTGGAATTTAATCCCCAAGGCACCTTGGCCGAGCGTATGCGCGCCGGTGGCTGCGGCATCCCCGGCTTCTACACCAAAACCGGCGTCGGCACCGTGATCGCCGACGGCAAAGAGCACAAAGATTTCGACGGCGAAACCTACATCATGGAGCGCGGTATCGTCGCTGATCTTGCGATCGTGAAGGCGTGGAAAGCAGACGCCACGGGCAACCTCGTGTTCCGCAAGACCGCCCGCAACTTCAACCCGCCTGCTGCCATGTGCGGCAAAACCTGCGTCGTCGAGGTCGAAGAGATCGTGCCGACAGGCTCGCTCGACCCCGACAGCATCCACCTGCCCGGCATCTACGTGCATCGCATCATCCAAGGCGACCACGAGAAGCGAATTGAGCAACGTACTGTGAGGAGCGCATAACATGTGGGATCGCAATCAAATGGCGGCACGGGCCGCGCAAGAGCTGCAAGACGGCTGGTATGTCAACCTCGGCATCGGCATCCCGACGTTGGTGTCCAACTACATTCCCGACGGCATCGAGGTCACCTTGCAGTCGGAAAACGGCATGCTTGGGATGGGCCCCTTCCCGATCGACGGTGAAGAAGACGCCGACCTGATCAACGCAGGCAAGCAGACCATCACCGAACTGCCCCAAACCGCGTATTTCGACAGCTCTCAAAGCTTCGGTATGATCCGCGGCGGCAAAATCGCTATGGCCATTCTTGGGGCCATGGAAGTGGCCGAAAACGGTGACCTTGCAAACTGGATGATCCCCGGCAAGCTGGTCAAAGGCATGGGCGGCGCGATGGATCTGGTCGCTGGCGTGGGCCGTGTGGTGGTGGTCATGGATCACACCTCCAAGCACGGCGACAGCAAGCTGCTGAAGGAATGCACGCTGCCGCTGACCGGTCAGAAGGTCGTGGATCGCATCATCACCAACCTAGGTGTGCTGGATGTGGTCGAGGGCGGGCTGAAAATCGTCGAATGCGCCGACGGCGTGACCGAGGACGAATTGCGCGCAGCAACAGAAGCAACAATCGTCTCATAGAAAACTCTGCCCTGCGTTCCAAATAATTGCCAAAATCTGTAGGTAAGATTTTAGAACGCAGGGCAACCGAAGTATTTTTTGCGAATGTGGCGTGTTTTTTCAATTGGTCTCAGGATTTTCGTAGCCTTGGTTATGATTGGTCTCATCAGCCAGCAGCTGGTTTACGAGGCCCCCGCTACATCCCAAGGTCCAAAATTTGTCACCCCTGGCGAAAAGCCGGGACAAAAGGCGCCTGACGACCTCAACCTGTTCGAACTGGCGTTGCAGGCCGCGCGCGACCTGCTCGGTCCCGCCACGGAGCCAGCGCCACGCTCCAGCCTCCAGCGGCTCGACCAACGCAACCGCTTCGCGAACTAACCGCCTTGGCAACGCAACACAGCTGTGAAACGCTGCGCCTATGACCGATCTCACCCCCCAAGCTATGCCCGAAGGCGACCTGACCCTGCAAACCGTGGCCTTTCCCAAGGACACCAATTCAGGCGGCGATATTTTCGGCGGCTGGGTCATCTCTCAGATGGACATCGCGGCGGGCACGACGGCGCAGCAACGCGCCAAGGGCCGCGTCGCGACCGTTGCGATCGAGGCGATGCGATTCCACGCCCCGATTTATGTGGGGGATTTGGTGTCAGTCTATACCAAGATTGTCAAAACCGGCCGCACCTCACTGACCATGCATGTCGAAACATGGGTGCGCCGCCAGCGCACATCGGAGCTGTTGATGGTCACAGAAGGCGATTTCACCTTCGTCGCCATTCAGGATTCCGGCGTCAAACGCCCCCTGCCGCCCCTCTGATCTCTTCGGCTGTTTCTGAAAATAGCCAAGGATCGTCCCTGATTTCACCACAATGCCCGATCAGAATGCGGGTATTGATCACGAGTTACGGGTGTGCCCGATGAAAATTTTGCGTCTTATTCAGATCACGGGGCTAATTCTGTGTCTCGTTCCAATGTTCGTTCTGGGGCATCAGTACTACTCCCACATGACCGCCCCGCAGGGCCAAACCGCGCGCTTCGTATCCGTTGACGGAAAGGTGCGCAATCCGGCTCAAGGCGCGCCGACTTTCATCGAAAGCGCCAAGATCATGATCAACGGGATGCTGGGCAAAGAGGAAGAGCCAAAATCAGATCTGTCCGCGCTGCACACCCGCACCCGTCTGTCTCAAATTTCCTATGACGAGCGCTCCATGCGCGAGATGTCATTCTGGATGGACTTCACGTCGAAACTTGGGTTCTCCGGCCCGTGAAACGCCTCGCACGTATCCTGCGCATCATCCCGTTAGCGTTTTTCTGCGCCATGTTCGCCAGTGCCGCCTTGCGGGTGCAGGCCGAACGGTCGGAGGACGCTGGCAAGCCGTCTCTGCCCACCCGCATCGGGGAAAGCCGGGTTGAGGAAAGCTTCATGCAGGCTACGTTCACCGAAATGGGTGAGATGTGGATGGAAGTCGCGTCATTGATGCTGCCGGGTCTTGCGCCCGCGGACTATTCCCAAAAGGACTACAATTCGAACAGTCTGGACGCCTTGAAAAACCGCACGCGATTTCGGGCAACGGATCCGACGCTAAGCGGCAGGCCGGCACTGAACTTCTAAAGCAGCGCGCCCACCTCGGCTCGTGTCGGCATCGATGACGCCGCACCGGGGCGCGTCACGGAAATGCCCGCTACCACACATCCGAACTGTGCGGCCTCTCGCGCAGATTTTCCCTCAGCCAATGCCGCTGCGAAGCCGCCATTGAACGCGTCCCCTGCCCCCGTGGTTTCCACGACCTTGCCTGCATTGATTGCAGGGATCATGCCGTGCCCGTCCAGATAGACCCCTTGCGCCCCCATGGTGATGATCGGAACGCCAACACCCATGTCCTTCAGTGCGGCACAGGCGGTCTTTGCGCTTTCGGCATCAGTTACCGCCACGCCTGCGATCGCTTCGGTCTCCGTTTCGTTCGGGGTGATGTAGTCACAAAGGGCCAACATCTCGCGCGACAGCTCCGCCGCGGGCGCAGGGTTGAGCAAAGTCGTGACGCCCGCGGCCCGGGCGACGCGCAGGCCTTCCATCGCGGCGTCCATCGGTTGTTCAAGCTGGGTCATGAAGACCGCAGCGCTTTCAATGTCGGCGCGCGCGCGCTCGATATCTTGGGGCCCAACCAATCCTGCCGCGCCGGGCGAGACAATGATTGCATTGTCGCCCGAAGCCTCATCCACATAGATAAACGCCGCACCCGTATAGCTGTCAGCAATTTCGCGGATCACTGGCGTGACACCGGCCTTGGTCCACATGTCCCGCGCCATCTGCGCGAACGCATCCGCGCCAAGCGCCGAGATAAATGCGACCTCCGCCCCCATTTTTGCAGCCGCCACCGCCTGATTAGAGCCTTTCCCACCCGGACCAAGCGCGAAGGAATTGCCCAAAATAGTCTCGCCCATCACGGGCATCCGATCGGCCCGAAACGCCGCATCTGCTACGAAAATTCCCAAGACGGCTACCTTGCCCATGTCGACCTCCCGCCAGTTCCGGCTTTACACTTGCGGCAGGGGGTATACCTTGCGCGCAAAGCAAAACATGAACCGGGAGACTGCCAAATGTCCATCAAAACCACCCTCTCCGCACTGGCCATCGCCGCCATTGCCGGACCCGCCTTTGCCAATTGTGACGAGATCGTCTTCTCCGACGTAGGCTGGACCGACATCACCGCCACAACCGCCGCCACGACCGTGCTGATGGGCGCGCTTGGCTATGACACCGACATCAAACTGCTGTCCGTTCCAGTGACCTACACCTCCATGGCAGAAGGCGACATCGATGTGTTTTTGGGCAACTGGATGCCCACAATGGAAGGCGACATCGCACCTTATCGCGAGGCAGGCACCGTTGAGACCCTGCGCGAAAACCTCGAAGGCGCAAAGTACACCCTCGCGGTGAACTCCGTCGCAAAGGAAATGGGCATTGCCAGTTTCGCAGACATCGCAGGCAAGGCCGAAGCGCTGGAAGGCAAAATCTACGGCATCGAGCCCGGCAATGACGGCAACCGCCTGATCCAGTCGATGATCGACGCCGATGCATTCGGTCTCAAAGAGTTCGAGGTCGTTGAATCCTCCGAACAAGGCATGCTGGCCCAAGTCGAACGCGCCACCAAAAAGGGCGAGCCTGTGATCTTCCTCGGCTGGGAACCCCATCCGATGAACGCCAATTTCGACATGGGCTACCTAACAGGTGGTGACGACTTTTTCGGCCCCGATCTGGGCGGCGCGACAGTCTACACGAATACTCGTAAGGGTCTGGCCGAAGAATGCCCGAATGTCGGCGCTCTGCTCGGCAATCTGAAATTCACGCTGGCCATGGAAAACGAAATCATGGGCGCAATCCTGAATGACGGCACCGACCCGGACGATGCCGCAACCGCGTGGATGAAGGCGAACCCAGACACCGTCATGGGCTGGCTCGACGGCGTGACCACCAAAGACGGTGGCGACGCTGCCGCTGCGGCCAAGGCAGCACTGGGTCTCTAAGCCCTGCTAGACGACATATTTAGGCCCGGCGCTTGGCGTTCGGGCCTTTTTTATCAAAGACAGGCGCACAAGAATGGAACCGGATTTCTGGCACAAGCGATGGGAGTCCGGACAGATCGGGTTCCACCAATCCAAGCCGAACGCGTTTCTTGTGGATCATATCCAGACCCTGAATCTGCCCAAAGGCGCGCGCATTTTCCTTCCATTATGCGGCAAGACCCATGACATCGCGTGGCTGCTAGCCGAAGGCTATCAAGTCGTCGGCGCGGAACTCAGCGCCATCGCCATTGACCAGTTGTTCGACGCACTGGGCGTGACTCCTGATACGACCAAACTTGGCCCGCTCACTCGCCAAAGCGCCGACAGCATTGATATTTTCGTAGGCGACATATTCGAGCTGGACCAAAGCACGCTTGGCCCCGTCGATGCCATCTATGATCGCGCCGCCCTCGTGGCCCTGCCTGCCGACATGCGCATCGGATACGCCAACCATTTGGCGGCGATCACAAACGCCGCGACGCAGTTGCTGGTGACCTTTGAGTATGACCAATCCTTCATTAGCGGCCCGCCTTTCGCGATCTGGGAAGATGAGCTCCGCCGCCTCTATGATGCGCATTTCGCTCTAGAGTGCCTCGCGAGGGGCGAGGTCAGCGGCGGCATGAAAGGCCACCCCGCGACCGAAGCAATCTGGCATCTCACCGCCTAAGCAAATGTCTTCCCGCCGCGATGGAACCGTCTAAGGTGGTTGGATGATCCAGAACCTTGCCCTCTACCCTTGGTTGAAGCTGTGCCAGAACCTCGCGTTCTGGCAGGCCACGTGGTTTCTCTATTTCCAGCAAGAGCTTTCCGCCGCGCAAGCGATCCTGCTCTATGTCGTCTACGACGTCGCAACCACTGTGATGGAGGTGCCGTCGGGCTACATGTCCGACCGCTTGGGCCGCCGCCTGACGCTGATCTGCGCCGCGATCGCATCACTGGGCGGGGCATTGTTGCTAACCACGGGTAGCAGTTTCGCAATCTTCGCGGGTGGGCAAATTCTGCTCGGCACCGCGTCCGCATTTGCCTCCGGCACCGACACCTCCTTGCTCTATGAAAGCCTGAGCGCCGAAGGCCGCGCCGATGAGGTCGAAACGCACGAATTGCGCGCGTGGCGGTTTGGCTTCACCGCACTTGCCTTGTCAGCCGTCACAGGCGGCGCGATGGCGTTGTATTCAGGCGCCCTGCCCTTCGCCGCGGGTGCCTTGGCAGCGTTGGTCCTGCTTTTCGTCACGCTGCAAATGAAAGAACCGCCACACAAAGGCCTCTCCGCCGACCGGCTTGACGATTTGCGAGCGCTGCGCGGCAACTTCACTCACCCGACGCTCCTTTGGATTTTTGCCCTTAGCCTGCTGATGTATGTGTTCAGCCACATCCCCTTCGTCTTTGGTCAGCCCTTCATTGCGGAGGCGATGTCAAACTCGGGCTTGCGGTCCGAAGCCCCGCTCGTCTCTGGCATGGTGTCGGCCACGATGATGGTGGTGTCTGTTCTGGTCTCGCTGATCGCGCTACGCATCCGCAAACGCATCGGGCTGGCTGCAATCCTGCTCGTGGCATTTTCCATGCAGATCGTGTTGGTCAGCGCGCTGGCGCTATCAGGCAGTGCCCTTGTGATCGCGCTATTGTTCTTTCGCATGGTCCCCAATTCGCTGTCGCAGCCGTTCATCCAGGCGCGCGTCCAGCCCTTGCTCGATGACGGCACCCGCGCCACCTATCTTTCTCTGAAAAGCCTGACCGGGCGGTTGGTCTTCGCTGCAACGCTGCTGCTGGCCTCGGGGTCTGCCAGCACCAACGCCAATTTGTCCTTTGGGCAGATCCACACTATCGCAGGTTGGTATGCATTGGCGGGCGTCATCGCGGTGGTTGCCCTTGCTCTGACCGCCAAAGGCGCAAAACTGGAATAAACTGGCTTTCGGTTATCGCCAATTGACGCCATGATCGCCGCAACAAACCGGAAAGACCTTATGGACTGGCTCACAGACACGAAAATTCCCGTCGGCAAAACCGCCAAAGCCGTTTTCGAATGGTTGAAAGACGTGGGCGAACCGTTTTTTGACGGTCTATCCGTTGTCATGGAGACGCTGATCGACGCCATCCTCTGGGTGCTTCAAACACCGCATCCGCTGGTCACCATCGCCGCCTTCGTGCTGCTGACATGGCTGCTGCAACGGTCGTGGAAAACCTGTGTTTTCGTCGCCCTCGGGTTCTTGTTCATCCTCAATCAGGACTATTGGGAAGAAACCACAGAAAGCCTGACGCTTGTCCTGTCGGCCTGCGTTGTCTGCATGGCCATTGGTGTCCCCATCGGCATCGCCGCCGCGCATCGGCCGCGCCTGTTTGCCGCCATGCGCCCCGTGTTGGACCTCATGCAAACGCTACCAACATTCGTCTACCTGATCCCCGCGATCGTGTTCTTCGGCATAGGCATGGTGCCGGGCCTGATCGCCACGGTGATCTTTGTCCTCCCCGCCCCCATCCGGCTCACCCATCTGGGTGTGTCCTCCACCCCGAAACCATTGCTGGAAGCCGCTCAAGCCTTCGGCGCAACCCCAACCCAGACCCTGTGGAAGGTGGAATTGCCCTATGCCCTGCCCCAGATCATGGCGGGCCTGAACCAGACCATTATGCTGTCGCTGTCGATGGTCGTGATCGCGGCCCTCGTGGGGGCAGACGGCCTTGGCGTGCCAGTGGTGCGCGCGCTCAACCAGGTGAACCCCGCGCTCGGGTTTGAGGCCGGTTTTGTCATCGTTGTCGTGGCTATCATGCTCGACCGAATCCTGCGGGTGGACGGCAAATGAGCCAGAGCCATGATGCGGCCTGCCATTGCGGTGCGGTGCAATTTCGCGTGGCGCTCAGCGACGGGTTATCCACCGCGCGTCGCTGCGATTGTTCCTTTTGCACCATGCGCGGGGCGGTTGCAGTGACTGCGCCCTTGGACGGGATCACATTCGCCTCTGGCGAAGATCAACTAACCCTGTATCAATTCAACACGGGCGTGGCCAAACACTGGTTTTGTTCCACCTGTGGCATTTACACCCACCATCAGCGCCGCTCTAACCCGAACGAGCTTGGTGTCAATCTGGCCTGCCTCAAAGGCCATTCCCCCTTCGATCTGGCCGAAGTCATCGTGAATGACGGGCAGATGCACCCGTCTGACGGCGGTGACGCGAACGGGATCGCCGGAATTTTGCGCTACACCAAATCCAAGGACGCCCCATGACCGCAGCTGTCGAGTTCAAGAACGTATCCATCGTTTTTGGGGACAAACCTCAAACCGCCCTACCCCTTATGGACGAAGGCAAAAGCCGCGCCGAGGTGCAGGAGGAGACCCATCAGGTGCTGGGCGTGCATGATTGCTCCCTCACTGTGGCAGAGGGCGAAATACTCGTTCTCATGGGTCTGTCCGGCTCCGGCAAATCGACCCTGTTGCGCGCAGTAAACGGGCTGAACCCCGTGGTGCGTGGCCATGTAGAGGTCAACGAACACGGAAGCATGATCGACATCACCAACGCCGACCCCAAGACGCTGCGCCGGATGCGGCTGGGCACTATCGCTATGGTGTTCCAGCAATTTGGCCTGCTGCCTTGGCGCTCTGTGCGCGAGAATGTCGGGCTGGGGTTGGAGCTTGGCGGTATGCCACTGTCAGAACGCAATGCAAAGGTCGAAGAACAACTCGCCCTTGTCGGCCTCGACGGTCAGGCTGACCGCAAGGTGGGTGACCTGTCCGGTGGGATGCAGCAGCGTGTGGGCCTCGCCCGCGCCTTCGTCACCGACGCCCCGATCCTGCTGATGGACGAGCCGTTCTCCGCCCTCGACCCGCTCATCCGCACCCGCCTTCAGGACGAGCTGCTAGAGCTGCAACAAAAGCTCAAACGCACCATCATCTTCGTGTCCCACGACCTCGACGAGGCGTTCAAAATCGGCAACCGCATCGCCATTATGGAAGGCGGCCGCATTGTGCAATGTGGCACCCCGCAAGACATCTTCACCAACCCCGCAACCGGTTATGTGGCGGAGTTCGTGGCGCATATGAACCCGCTTGGGGTGCTGTGCGCCCGCGACATGGTGGAGCCTGTCGAAGGCACCCCGAAGGCCACCATCGACGCCGATACAGACGTGACCGCAATCATGGACCAGATGGCCGACACGCCCGTCCTTGGCGTCACCCGCGATGGGAAGCTGATCGGCCAAGTCACCCGTGACACGGTGCTCGCCAAGCTGGTCAACCCGCGCGGCTAGGGATGGAAACCTTCATCGCCCAGTGCATCGTCCTTCCCGTTGGCAGTGACGCGCCCCACGCCGCCACTCTGGCTGGCAGGGCAATTGATAGCGATGCTTTGACATCTCGTGCCCGCGAAACGCTCGCCATCACTGGCCACAGGCTGGTCTCCCTTGAAAACGTAACCCCCGCCCAAGATCATCTGCGTCGCCATGGCGAAACCGAGCTGGTCGCGGCACTTCTGGCTGCCGTCAGCGACGCGGCACCTGTTCAGGTGTCGGGCTTCTACCCGACCAATACCGCCGCTGCCGCTCACAAATCGGACCCCGTGCTGCTGGTCGAAACGTACGCAATCACGCCTTTGGAGGTCGCCGACACCCGCCCCTTCTGGGACAGACCCTGGTGCCCGCCCGAACTGGCAAAGCTGCTGTTCGAGGGAACACCCAACACTTTCATGATTGTCGATGCCGCCAAACGCGGCGAACTGCGAAAAGGCTTCGACATCGACGCGCTGGAAATGACCTGCGATACCGCCTGCCTCTATAGTGGTGCGGCTGCATTTGAGCTGCGCGAGGTCGCGCCCTATCTGCTCGACCTGACACCGTTCGCTGCCCCCGACGCACGCATTCCCGCCCCGTTGCGCGACCTGTTCACAACGCAATGGAACGGCGGCTCAACCCTGTATTTGCGCACTGAGGCTGACTTCGAAACTTTGCACAAACATCTGCGCCGTTTCCTGCGGATCAGGTCCTCCGACGACGCAGAGCATTGGACCGTTTTCCGCTTCTGGGATCCGGCCGTCGCACGGGTCTATTTCCCGGGCATCGCCTCCCGCCCCGAGCGGGTTGATCGCATCTTCCGCGTCGCGGCGGATGTGCCGTTGGAGATGGTCACGGGTGAAGGCGCGCAGGCGCTCCGCTTGGTTCCACGCGATCCAACTGGCCCCGCAGCGGAAGCCAAACCCATCGTGTTCGACGCGCAAGATCATGCGTTGATGCAAAGCGTCGCCGACACCACGTTCCGCGCCGAAACTGCCGATTGGCTGCGCACCGGCTACCCCGACCGCTTTGCGGCGTTTGATGCGGCTCAGATGGACGGGGCGGTCGCCCATATCATGGCCGAAGGCAGGCGTGTCGGCTGCGTCTCCAAAGATGATTTTGCCTATCTCGCCCACATGATGATCACACTGGGCGGCTGGTTTCATATCACGGGCTACCCCACGACCCTTGTCGAAATTCTGCATGACCAGACGGGGGATCTGCACTCGCGCCTGTCGCGTGCCTTCCTGCCTGCTTGGCAGGCAAGCCCGCAAGCCGCTGTGATGGCCGTATGGCAGGAACTCCGCGCGCATCTTTCAGCCCTACCCGTCGAGGCTCAGGTGACGCCGCAAGAGTTCGGCGCTGTCACCGCCCGCTTCCTGCAACCCCATGCAAATTCAGTCAACGCGGCGTTGGCGGCGACCAAACAAGACCTGGCTGGGCTTGATCTGCCCCTACCCGCCCAAGGGCGCCTGTTGTTGCTGACTTTGATCTATGGCCACCGCTTCTACGTCGACCCGTTACGCGGGTGGGCGGGGCAGCCTACAGCGCAAACGATTGATACTGTTTGGCAGGCCACTCTCGAATAGGCCTTCTCAACTGCGTCCTATTCGGGCAGTCTCTAGGCAGTTTTTAAGAGAGTGATTATGACGAAGCCTCCAATCCCGACTGTAAAGCCGGTTGCGCCACAACCTTTGGCCCCGGTGGCACCCACGGCACCTGTTACGCCCGTTGCGCCGCAACCGATCGCACCGATTGCCCCTGCTCCTGCGACACCAGTCGCCCCGCAAAAGCTGGCCCCCGTCAGCCCGCCTGCTGCCACGCCGGCCGTAGGTGCGCCATCCGGCAGCACGGGTGCGACAGTGCCCTGTTGTCCCGATGTGGCCTTCTTCGAAAAGTCCTCTGGCGGGCGCACGAGCTATTTTGCCTATGACGACAAAACCACCCTCGCGGCCACTCCGGGGACGGACGAATATTGGATACCTCCGACCAAGACCAAAACCTTGCCGTCAGACAAAGAAACCCGCGACGGCGCGCGGTGGGTATCGGTCGGCGTCGGCCTAGAAACCCAGCTCGAGATCAAGTTCGATGGCGCGTTTCAAAACGCGTGCCTGCTCAATTGCACCTATGAATTTGCCCCTGCAGGCATTGCCGACGTCACAAGCCCCGCCATCACAGCCTCTGGGATGGCGTTCAAGATCAAAGGCAAAACCGCAGGCGAAGGCAGCCTCAAGGTCATGTGTGACGGCAAATTGCGCGGCTATTTTCACATCTGGTGCATCCAGCCCGCGACGATCAACGTCGATGTCGCCAGCCTCGTGACGCCCCATTCAGCGGCGGCCAGCTACGTCGTGGCCGACCTGCAATCCTACATCAACGAGGTGTATCGACAGGTCTGCATTACGGTCCAGTTGAACGATGCAGGCGCGGTGACTGTCGCGCCAACCTTGACGACCTATCTCAATACCGCAACCGCTGCGGGCCTTGCCCACCTCAACGAAATGGACACACTGGCCCAAGCCGCAAGCGCCAAGCTCACAAACAATTACCGGCTGTACTACTACGTCAACACCGCGGGTCATTCCGGCGCATTGGGGGTTGTGTCTGGCGGGCTTGGAAGCTCGGGGCCCGGGTTCTCGTTCTTCGATTCCGACCTGCCCGGATCTTACAACACCATGGCTCACGAGTTTGGCCATTTGCTGAACCTGTCGCATCCCGCGCATGACTTCGACGGCGATGAGTACCCGCCATGGCAGGCGTCAAATCAGGCCAACAACATCCTCGCCGACGACAATTGGAACCTGATGGGGTATCAAGGTCCGGTGTCATCTCGTGGAGCCAACCGCAAGCCGCTGCGCTATCGCCAGTGGAAGAAATGTAACAGGAGCTGAACCGATGCTAGAGCACTATATCGAGATGGTTGAGCAACTATGCGCGGCCAATATCGCAGCAGAAATGCGCATGCTCGACATGTCGCAACTCGAGACGGGTCAGCAGGTGCACAACATCTACCAGACTCTGTCCACCGCCGACGCCACGCGCTGTCTGGAAGCCTATGTCGGGTTTCTATCCTACTCCGTGACCCCCCGCACACCCCCACAAGTTCTGCAAAGCTATATGGGGGCAGCAATGGGCGTGCCCGCAGAGCAGCGGCCAGAACTGCAAGAAGCCGTCGCCTATGCCTTCAGCCGGATCGAGGAGCTCACCCCGCAGCACGGGGTCTATTTTAAAACCGCGGGTCTTTACCGCATCCGGCTTGGTGCCTCGGCCCATGAAAAATTCGCGCTCATGGGGTTCTCCAATCACACCGATCTCGGCTTTTCCTATCACGTCTATCTGACCTTGATGGAACAGCCGCTTGGCCCCGAAGGGTTCCGCCTTGCCCTCGCAAGGGTTCAGCCCGATGTGGAGGCCACTGCGAACCTTGCCTCGGCCCTCTCCAGCCTCGCCGTCACGTTGAAACGCGAAGGGCGTGATGCCACGGATTTGTTGAAGGTCCTGTCCCCCCTGCGCGAGGACAATCGCCGCGCAACGGGTGTGAACGGTCCGGGCTCCGGTCCGGCGGTCGGCGACCTCGTGCGCCCTGTGTTCAAGGTGTTCGGTCAACAATAGCCCCAAGGCGGCAACATTATTGCTGATTGCGGGGATGGTTTGCCCCGGAAATTGCGGCGTGGCACTATTTTGACTTTTCTTGAGGCGCTTTTTCCGCCAACATCTAAGCCATTCATTTATTAGAAGTTCTGTCGAAACACATACATGTCCCGACCTTTACTGATTGACACAATCGTCGATATATCCCCGCTCGCGCCCGAGTTGGATCCAACCGACACTGTTCCGGCCCAGTTGCAGCCGGCTTTGCTAGGCGATTACGGCGCGGAGTCGGGACAAGCGCGCTTGTATGCCATCCTCGATGCGGCGCAGGCGACCGGCCTTGTCGATATGTTCGAGACACAAGAGCTGCCGCATACATGCCTCTACTCCGGTGACGCGATGGCCAATATGGGTGATCTGTCGCCCTGGCTGATCGAACTGCGCCCCGATGATCGAATGCTACGCGATTTGATGACCGCCGCCGACACAGCGGACGAAGACGGTCCTTGGCATTTCTGGCGGCGCCAGATCGGGATATTCTTGCGCTCCGATTTGCCACTGGAAGAGCTTCGGCTCCATTTTCGGAAATACACCAAGCTGCCTGATGAAGAAGGCGACACGTTCTTCCTGCGCTTCTTCGAACCGGACTTCCTTGCCGCCCTGCTGGGGCAGGCCACACCCGGTGAGATCGCGGGCTTCTTTGCGCCCCTCAAGTCGGTCATCGCCATCGAGCAGCCCCGCCCGGAGGTTTGGGCCGCCAGCGTGATGTCCGCCAACCCCGAGCTTGACGCGGCCCCCACCCGGATGACGCTGACACGGCGCAAATGGCGGGCGATGCAACTGGTCGAATACAACCGCCACGCCCGCAAAATCTGCGTGGCCCACAGCATCCCCAAGGCCGAGCATCAGGCCTTTGTCGACACAGCCGTGCGGCTCCAGACCTATGGCTTTGACCACGACACCAACCTCGTTGACGCCTTCAAGGTGCTCCAAAAAGTCGACCACGCGCACCACCCCTCGATCTGGAAAACAATCGCCAGCGGGGAGCTGTCGTTGGGCTTCATCCTCTACAAGGTGCGGCAGCATTTCGGCCTAGAAGGAATTCCGGCATGACCATCTGTATCGATTGCGGCACGACCAAAATCCTCTATGTCAGCTCATGCAGCGATTCAGGCGTAGGGGACAGCAAGGTTCTGGTCTGGGGTTGGCCCGACGCCGTCGATATCAACGCGGAAGAAGCGCTGATCGCCGACCACTTCAAGGCGGTCGAAGATGCCCGCCGCACCGAAGACCCCGACAGTATCGCTGCCGCACAGGATGCGCTGGCCACGTTGCTGAAGGAGCATATACCGCAAACCTCAGACGCGCGTCCGTCGCAGCATCTTGTGCAAGCCTTCGATATTATCGGCAAGAAATGGACCTACATCCGCTCCGACAAAATGCGCAATCACTGGCGCAGCTATGATGTCGACAAGTCGCTGCTTGAAGCCCGCACCGTTGGGGCTGCCAATGACCCCAAGCAGCTGGAACGCGGGCGGCTTGCCTCGGCTTGGGATGAGGTGTCACAGAAGCTGACCGATGATCTGCGACAGGGTTTTCGCGGCCCCGACGGCAAGGGTGAATTACTGAAGGGCAGCGTCTCCGGCTCGATCACCGATCTGTGGAAGAACAACTGGACCTCTTGGGTCGACGCGGTCAATGACAGCCTGCTTTATTCGAAGGCCGGGGCGAATTACGATCTTAGCGCCGCGGCGCAGGTGTTCCGCGGCTATGCGGGCTTCGACGTCGTTCTCGGATACAACCCCAACACCGGCACCTATGGTCTGTCGGCCTCCGGCAACGCGCGCGCAGTGCTCGCCGAGGCCAAGGCGGACCTGACCGGCTACCTGCCGGACCGTGACGGTTGGCACGCGCTGATCGAATGGGCGGAAGGCAACCCGTCGCAAGCAGGCTCCGCCCAGCAGCTTGATTTCGGCTACTTCCGTTTCCGCGCCCAGATCGGGGTAGACGCCATGGTGGGCGCGTCGATCATGGGCACTGTCGGCGTGGAATACGTCCCCAAAACCGATGGCAAAGTCAGCGGCAAGGGCTCGTCTGCAGGTGGCAAGGGCGAGATCGCCGCCGGTGCCTTCGCAGGGGCCGAAGCCAGCGCCGAGGTCAAAGGCGGATTGGAATGGGACAACCCTGAAAAGCGCGCCAGCAATGGCGGGCAACACGGCTGGGCCACCGTATTCGAGGTCGGAGTGCAGATCGCTGCGAACGCGGGGATCGGGGCCGAAGCGCATTTCAAGATTGAATTAGACAGTTCCACCGGCAAGCTCTACGCGCGCTGCGGTGCGCAATTGGTGATTGGCGTCGGGGCCAAAGGCGGGGTCACCGCTGCGGTGGGATTGAACACCGCCTTCGACTTCGTGGTCTATGTTTACCACCAGCTCGTCGCCAATGACTTCTCGCTGCTCAGCTTCATCTCTCGCTCTGCGTTTGAGGCAATCAAGGCGCTGGCCTACTATCTGATCGTCAAACCCGCGCAATATGTGATCGGAGAACTCGGCGATCTGGTTCAGGCCGCAATCACTTCGGTCAGCCGGATGTTCACGGGCGCGCAAGAGGCGGAAGATTTCGCCCGCCGTATCCAAGCCCGCCCCGATATGTTGACGTTCGCGCCGCCGGAAACCAAAGGCATGATCCTGTATCGTTTGGGCGAGACCTTCACCTTCTCCCGCGAGGAATATCAGGAAGGGGCCATTCTGGTCGTCATGGACACCATCCAATCCCGTCGCGAATGGGAACAGGTGATCGAGCGCGTCACCATCAACGGCGCCAGATCCAGCAAAGCCCAAGGTATGGCACGGATGAACGGTGTGCTAGACTGGGGGTCACAAACCAAGTTCAACCAGAAGGTGCTTGAGATCGAAAGCCAACGTGAAATCGCCCCCGACACGCCGACGCGATACTATGCGTAACCTGACCTGTATCGCCGCGGCCTGCACCGCCATTAGCACCGGAGCCTTCGCCATGGGATCAATTTTTGGTAGTGATTTCAAAGACTACACCCCTCCCAAAGCCAGTGACGCGAATATCTCAGCGCTGGTGGAGCGGGTGCTGGCAGACATGGTGTTTATCCCCGGCGGCAGCTTTTTGTTCGGCAATGTGCCGGTTCCGGTCGAGGTGGACGGCGAGATCCGCGAAGAGCTGATTTACGGCCCGGCTGTTGACCCTGATCGCGCCCCGATCACACTGGACGGCTACTACGCCGCGCGGTTCGAGATCACCAATCACGACTTTGACCTCTATGCCGCGGCCAACGATCTGCCCCTGCGCCCCGACAACCCAATTCATCACGGCCGCCAAGGCCCCTACCCCGCCGTTCTGGCCCATCACCAGGCCGAAAGTTACTGTGCTTGGCTGGCGGAACTGACTGGCCAGCCCTTTGCGCTGCCAACCTCGGAGCAATGGGAATTCGCGGCGCGATCCGGCGGGCAAGCCGTGGCTTACGCAACGCAGGATGGCACTTACGATTATCTGGAGCAGCTTTACCGCCAGACCCTGGACGATCAGCCCAATACCCCGCATCTGCCCGACGCCTATCCGCCGAACCCCTACGGGCTTTATGCGATGAGCTCCAATTTGGCGGAATGGGTGGCGGACGAATGGCTCGACACCGATGGCTTCCCTTTGAAGGACGGCGCTACTGGCGACCCTGAATCCCGTGACCGCCGCGTCTGGCGCGGCGCGGCCTACACCTCGCAGGCGTCGCTGAATTCGATTTTCATGTTCGGTGCAGCGGGGCCATCCACGCGGTCAAAAACGCTGGAGATCAACGAGGACATGGCCCCCTATTTCGAGCCGGATCACCCGATCATCTATTGGGGACGGGAAATCGGCGCGCGTTGCGTGGTCAACGTGGCCTCGGCGCCTGCAGACTCTGGCTTTGGGCGCAACGCCGGTCCTGTTCCGGACGACTTTCCAAAACCCTTCGCACCGCTCGAACGCCGCTGATGCAGGGCTCACAGCATCATTTCTTGGCAAAACGCCACGACAGGAGTAGCATCATGCCAGTTATTTCACATTTTGACCGGGTTCTTTTTTCATGAACAAACCATTTTCCCAAGACAACAAGGTCGGCAAACTTCACACCACGCTGGGCAAGGACCATTTAGTTCTCCTGCGATTCGATGGACATAGCAGCATCGACGATCTGTTCGAGTTCAACGTCGAGGCGCTGTCCCATGAACCGAATATCGATTTCAACGACCTGATCGGCACCCATGCCACGGTTGAGCTGGACTCCATGACCGGCGACAAGTCCTTCTTTGACGGGGTTGTCACCGAGGCCGAGTGGACCGGAGTGCAAGAGAACGGCAACACCTACAATCTGGTGCTGCGCCCTTGGTTCTGGCTGGCCTCGCGCCGCCGCAACCAGCGGATTTTCCACAATATGACCGTGGTCGACATCGTCTCGGAAGTGCTGGGCGAATATTCAGGTCATGGCGACACCGCCTTCGAGGTCAATCTGGTCCGCAGCTACCCCGAACTGGAATACACGGTCCAGTACCGCGAAAGCGACTTCACCTTCGTCACACGCCAGTTGGAACGCTTCGGCATCCACTATTTCTTCGTTCACGAGGAAGGCTCTCACAAGCTGGTCCTGAATGACGATATGGACAACTTCCCCGAGATTGAGCAGGGCGTCGTTCCCTTCTACCCGATCCTCGGCCAGCACCGCCCGCCGGAAGAGCATTTCTGGCACTGGCAGCCGCGCCGCCTGCTGACCACCGGCGCTATTACGCTGACCGATTACAACTTCAAAACGCCCGTGTCGCAGATGCTGACCGAGCAGGTCGGAGACGCGCAATACGAGAACGGCAAGATCGAAAGCTTCGACTATCCCGGCGACTATCTCGACAAGCAACGCGGGGACGGCGTCGCCAAGCTGCGGACGTTGCAAGAACGCTCCAACGACCACTTCCATTCGGTCGTCGGCGACGTGGTATCGCTGAACGCCGGCTGTCGTGTGACTGTCGGTGGCCAGCAAGTGCCCGGCATTCTGGACGAGGAATTCCTGTGCGCCCGCGTGGACTACAGTTTCCGCTCCCAATCCTACGGGTCCGGCAGCAACGGCGATGACGGCTTTGCCTACACCGCAAGCTATATCATGACCCCTGTGACCGAGCCATTCGAGCCAGAACGTGTCACCCCCCGCCCTATTGTGCACGGCCCGCAAACAGCCGTGGTCGTCGGCCCCGAAGGCGAAGAGATTCACTGCGACGAATATGGCCGCATCAAAGTCAAATTCCACTGGGACCGCGACGCGGCCCACTCCATGTGGTGCCGTGTCAGCCAGAACTGGGCCGGCAAAGGCTGGGGCGGGATGATTATCCCGCGCATCGGCATGGAAGTTGTTGTCGAATTCCTTGAAGGCGATCCGGACCAACCGCTGGTCACTGGCTGCGTCTACAACGGCAAGAACGGCGTCCCCTATGCGCTGCCTGCCAATAAGACCAAGTCCGTGTTCAAAACCGACACCCACAAAGGCGGCGGCTTCAACGAACTGACCTTCGAAGACCAGAAGGAAGAAGAAAAGATTTACATGCACGGGCAGAAGGATCAGGAGATCCATATCGAGAACAACCGCGAGAAGCGGGTCGATAATGACCAGTTCGAGACCGTAGGCCGTGACAAATCGATCTCTGTCGGCCAGGACCACACTGAATCGGTGGGCCGTGACGCCCGCCACACCGTGGGTCAGGACGTGAATTACACCGTGGGTCGAGACCAGATCGAAAACTACGGCAAGGACCATGTCCACAATGTCGGCAACATCCACAAACAGGCGATTTATGCCGATCACCTGATCTCTGTGGGCCGCAATGTGGAGCAGGAAGTCTCCGGCAAAATGACGGTGAACGTGGTTGAAAGCATCACCACCAACACCGGCAAGCACACCCTGATGGCCTATGACAAGTTCACCATCAAAGGTCCAGGCTGCTCCATCACCCTTGGCGGTGGCACGATCGAGCTGAAAGCCGCGAAGATCAACCTGAAGGGCAACGTCTCCATGGGCGGCGCGGGGTCTGCGCAGGTTCCGACATTGTCTGGTGCGGCCAACAAGGCGCTCCCACTGGTCGAAGAATGCCCAAAAGAAGATAGCTGACGCTGTCACGCGGCTCTCACAATCGCTCAAGGGCTCGCTCAGGCGGGCCCTTTTGCTTTTTAGGGTGGGTGGCCCGCTTCGGCCATCAACGCCCCTCAGGCCCCCTCTGGGCGTCTCTGGCAGGCAATTTAGGTAACGCCCCGAGCGCGTCGGCCTGCAAATATGATCCGGAAACCGGCCCAGAAAAAAGGTGACCCGGCCAAAATCTGACCGGGGTACCTAAATTTTTCGTTATTTTTCAATGTACTAATGCAAGGTAACCCACGGGTTACCACCAACTACAGCGTGGTAACCCGTGGGTTACCTTCATCCTTCAACGCGTCTTCGAAGGCTTTGATCGCCCGCTGAAGCCGCGCCTTTGGAACCGAGGCGTAGTCCTGCTTGGACACGATCCGGCATTCCCCTTGGCGGGCAGTTACTTTGGTTTGGCCGACGTGGAACTCGAACTTCTGACGCCCGACCCGCAGCTTGGGTTTTTCCTGCTTGGGGGCTGCCTTGGCGAAATCCGCCAGCACAGCGTTCTGCGCATCTGCGGTCTCGGCCACGTTCAGCCGCGTGCGCAGGTCGGCCAGATCCCCCTGCCCCGCTTTCAACGCCTTGGCCACATCCACACCCAGGTTGCGCGAGATCGCCTTGGGCCAGCGCAATTCGTCACGCAGGGTTTCCAGCACCAGCACGAAGGAGCGGATATAGCTCTTCTTCATCTTGTGCAGCGCGCCATAGAGGCGGTTTACCAATTCGTCAGCGGACTGTTCTTTGACGGCTTCGTCTTGCGCGGCGGTGATCGCAACCTGCGCCATTTCCGCAAAGGTCAGATCCTCGCGAACGACGTTCTCCTCGACCATGTCGATGTAGCGGTCGATCGGCAGGTCGTCCCCGTCCACCACCCGCGCCGTGATCGTGGCGAATGCGGCGTCTCCGGTTTCAGCAGAAAGCTGGCTGATGGCGGTGAACCGGCGCCAGCCTTTCTTCAACTGCAAGCGCCCGTCTGGTCCGCGATACAGCTCCACCGGTTCTTTCTGACCACGGGCACGGATGGAGGCCTTCAGCTCCTCCATCTCGTCGCTTTGGGCGACAGCCTCCAGCTCCAGCCGGTCGCGGGGCAGGTCATCCGTGTGGACCTCCGAGATGTCGACCTTGGTCAGCACCCTGCCCTCGCCCGCTGCGACACGAAACGCCTTGGCGTCCTCGGCGTTCTGGCGGCGTTGTTCGACCTTGGCTTCGGTGCTTTCGGTCAGGCTTTCTGCGGCGTCACGGACAGCCGCGCCCATCGGGCCAACAGAGCGTTCGCGCGGGGCGACAGATTTGGTCTCCAATGGCGCGAAGCCGAATTTGTTATCGCGGGTCATCAGCGTGTCTCCTTTCCTTGCTCTGCCTGACGTCTCCAAGAGGCCAGCAGAGTGTTTCGGAATTCGTCATAGGCGCGGTCAAAACTTTGCCGCGCACGCTTCCACGTCTCGCGGGTCATTTGCCGGTAGTCCTGCTCGTAAACGCTCATCTGAAAGCGCCCCGATTGCTCCACCGCGCGTGTCATCTCGATCGGGTTCGCGCAAACATCCGCGCCGAACACATTGCGGAACGCATCCATCATCGCGGCGTGCAGCGGGTTGTTGGCTTCGAAACGCGTCATGAGGAGGCGTACATCATGGAACTGTTTCGGCAGCGTTAACCCTGCGTCCGCGGCGAGGGTCGCGAAACCTTCGGAGATGTCCTGCATCGCGTCGCCCAGCTGCCCCAGATAGGACGTCGTTGAATCGTATTCCCAATAGCCCGGACCGGAAGGGATATAGAGGATGTCCGCCGCGAAGGCCGCGTTGAGGGACTGGTATCCGATGGCGGGTGGGCAGTCGAAGATGATCAGGTCGTATTGGTCGTCGGGCAGCTCGTCCAGATAGCGGGCGACACATCCGAAGAATGACCATGCCTTGTGGAGCGAGCGGTACTGGGCGCTGGCAAACTCGACAAAAGCTGCATTGGCGCAGCTGGGGATGATGTCGATGGTGGGCCAGCAGGTCGGCTGGATGAAATCCTGAAACCGCTGCGCGCCGATGGATTGCACATCCTCGGGCAACTCGTCGGATGACGGGTAGGGGCAGTCATCGGGGTCGTCATAACCTTCGGTGATCCGGTCCGCCTCGCGGCACAGGTCGCGACACATGATGCCCCAGACGGTGTTGGTTTCCTTCACCTCGTTCAGCCCCATGGAGTGGGTCAGCGTCGCCTGCGGGTCAAAGTCGATGCACAACACGCGGTAGCCATCGAGCGCGGCGGCATTGGCGAGGTGTTGGGCGACGACCGTTTTGCCGACACCGCCTTTGAAGTTTGAAACCGCCACCCGCATCGCGCGACCCTTGGGGCGTTCGGGGCGCAGGTTGCGGCCACGGAATTTGACACGCAGGCGCAGCTCGTTGATCTCCTCCAGCGTGAACCAGCGCTGGCGACCATCTTCCTGTGTCTCGCCTTGGGGCAGGGAGGGGTCGTCCGCCAGCTTCTTGCGCAGCGTGTCCGCAGGCACACCGAACATGAACTGGGATATCTCCCAGATCGAGAAGGGGCGGAGGGTCTTGGTTTCCCCCGGAGAGAAAGTCGCGCGGCGCACAGCGGTTTGCTGCGCGAGGGAGCGCTCGTTCATGGATTGAAGGTCTGAATGATCTCGCATTTTGCCTGCTCTTGTTATTGTGCGTTTTCTGTTGAATAACGGGAAAACCTGAAACACGCAAAACCCAAATTCCAAAATATCGCGTTTTTCACCGATTCGGGCGATTTGCGGGATTTGGCGGATTCAGCGGAAGTTTCTGGACTAGATGTGGTGACACCTGATTGCGATAGGGTCTGAATAGGGTGACAGCAGACACTAAATAGGGTGACACCAATGCTGTCACCTATCACCAATATACCTATTTCTTTCTTTTGATTTGGAAGATTTTCGAATAATCCCGTCTTTGCAAACCTGTTGACAGAAAACGGGAAATCATGCCTTTGTCATCCTCAAGCAGAATCGCATCCAAAGAAGATGCAAGCAGCCGTTAAGGCGTTGAGGCAAAAGACCGGACCGCATGGATCCGGCGATAGGTGACAGGCATGGTATCGTGGAACTCAAGAAGCTGACAGGGCCCCAAGCGGGGTCCATGAAATATGATCTGCTGACTGCCCTTGGGGTGGCAGGGCTTCATGGCAGTCCGACTTTGCAGACCTCGTTGATGCGGCTCTCTGCGATGGTCACAGCGCGCTACAACTGGCGACTGGATGAAATCTCGATCGGGCAAACAGAACTGGCGCGGCTCTGGGCGGTGAACGAGCGGACGGTCAAGCGCGAGATGAAACGGCTGACCCAAGACGGATGGATGATCTGTGTGCGACCCGGAGTGCGGGGCAGGGTCGGGGCTTACCGCCTGAATTATGCGCGCATCTATGAGAACACCCAACCTTGCTGGGCGGCCGTCGGACCAGACTTTGCGGATCGCATGGAAGAGATGTCAGGCGCCCGCCGCGTGGTGAAAGTTGATTTCAAAGCGAGTGCTGCGAATGTTGTTCCGCTCAGTCCCGTTCCTGAGGGAGCGACAGGGTGGGCCGCCGTTGCGCGCCGCCTGCAACACGGCCATCCGGAAATGTATGAAAGCTGGTTTGCAAAACTGAAGGAAGGGCCGGAGCGGGCAGGGGAATTAAATCTTGTCGCGCCCAACGCATTCGTCGCGGGGTATATAGCAACGCATCTTTTGCAATTTGTACAAGAAGCAGTGGTTTTGGAAGCGAAAGCCTCGCAAAATCCGGCGCCACGGGTCGTATTGTCTTGCGTTTAAAGACAGCGGCCCCTTTGCATACCTCGTAATTCATTGAAAACAAATAAAAAAAATTGCCATGTGTCCCTGCGTCAACATGTTTCGTAAACGGCCCCTTAATTTCGGCAAGATATTGCCTAACTGTTGAACGAACGCCACATCTGTGCGAGCTTCTGATCAAACCGTTATTCCGGAGCTTTTACATGTTTGCTTTCCATACCCAGTCCGACACTTTTCCCATTGTACGTAAAAAGTTGACATTACGCTCAACCACATCGGCTTTAGCGGTGAGCACACTGATCGCGATGGCGGGGCTTTATCCGGTAAATGAAGCGGTTGCTCAGGACGCCCAATGGATTGGACCGACGGGTACACCAGCAGCGGGCAGCTCTGGCAACTGGGACACAACTCCTGGAACGTTACTTAACTGGGTGCCAACCGGCGGCGTGGGTGCCCCAGGCTTCAACAACGGTGATAACGTAACTTTCTCGCCCGGGCTCTACACCGTGACGCTGGCAGAGAATGTCACCATCGGAAATATGATCCTGAACGGGAACACGACGATTGACGGCGGCGCGTTCGTCCTGACCTTCGACAACTCGGTTGCGGGTGACGAGCTTCTGACCGTAAACGCCGATAGCGTCATCAATGCGGAGTTCACTGGCAACTCGGGGAGCTTCTCGATTTCGGGAGCGGGCAATCTGACGTTCGGCCAAGATGTCCAGGCTCTGGGTTTCGTGACACCAGCCAATGGGGCGATCACGAATAACGGGACGGGTCAGGTTACGTTTGCTGGTGCAGTGAATGCCGGATCAGTCGTTAACAATGGCACGCTGATGACGCTTCAGGGGGTGGTCAGTGGTGATGTTCTGAACACGGGCAACCTGATCCTTTCGGGCACGGCGAACGACGATGTGACCAACTCTGGCACTGGTGCCATGCAAGTTGACGGCACAGTCACTGGCACGCTGACGAACTCGGTCACATCTACTGGTGAGATCATTCTGAATGGCGCGAACGTCGGAATCGTCAACAACTCCGGCACAGGAAGCACGCTGACCGTAGCGGCGGACTCGACGTCTGGTGCGGCTGTTACCAATGCGGGTGCTTTGAATCTGGACGGCGGCAACCTGACAGGCGCAACCAGCCTGACCAACACCGGCACAACGACATTCGTCGGTGCTGAAACACTGGCGGCCAATACGATTTCTAACACCGGCGCAGGTTCGGTCGCGGTTGGCGCGGGCTCTTTGACTGCGACTGCTGGCGATCTCGTTAACTCCGGCACAGGCGGAATAACCGTATCGACGGGAACCGTCTCCGCTACGGGTGCGATCACCAATAGCAGCTCGCTCGAGATGACGGACGCTGGCACGATCTCTTCCGGAACGGGTCTGACCAACACCGGCACGCTGACAATCGGCGGTGGCACAGTGAACGGCGCAGTGACCAACAACACGGGCGGCACGATCAATGCGAACGCCGGTAACTTTGCCGGTCTGGTGACCAACACGGACGGCGCGTTGAATATGGGCGGTGGCTCTTTCGGTGGGGGCGTTACAACGACGGCAGGCACTGTAAGCCTGACAGCGGACACCAGCATCTCCGGCACCTTCGCAAGCAGTGCTGCAATCACCGGTGACGGTGGCGATCATGACATTACTGGTCTGACCAGCTTCACCTCGGATGCGGCGATTGCCTCGGGCGCGGGCACGGTCGGCATTGCGGCGACAACGGTCACCCTGAATAACGGAACGGCATTGAGCGGCAATGTGGGCTTCACCGGCACCGATGTGACAATCAACACAGGCGTGACGGTTGCAGGGACGGTGAACGTCAACACCACGAACCTGAACATTGGACCAACCGTTGCCATCGATATTGGCGGCGGCACCTCGGTGACAGGCGCGCTGCAAAACGACGACGCGACCGCCAACATCACGGCCGGCGCGGTGGCCAGCCTGACCCAAATCGGCACGGGTACTGCCGTGACCACAGTGTCCGGAACCGGCTCTATCACCGGGCTGAGCGACGTTGACGCGGGTGCTTTGGTTGTCGATGGCGCCAACGCCAGCGTTGCGGATGTGCAAATGGACGGCCTTGGCTTCGGCATGGACAACGGCGCGACTGCGACCACCCTAACACAAGGCACAGGGACGTCAGCGATCAACGGTGCGGCCACCGAGGTGACCGGACTTGTTACGATCAACGGCGGCACAGTGACCGTTGAAGACGCAACCATCGGCGGTTTGACTCTGGCTGCAGGCCAGACCTCTACCTTGATCAATGCGACGGTCGATGATGACGGCCTGTCCAACGCGGGCACCTTGGTGACTGCGGGCACCGTGACCGTCAACAGCGCCTTCTCCAACACAGGCACGCTGTCTATTGGCGCGGACACGACCTTGCTCGGAACCTATGCGTATTCCGGTGCTGGCGTGATCGGTGCGACCAACAACCTGACTTTCGGGGGTGCAGGTTCCGTTGCTCTGCTTGAGGGCGCGACTGTTGGCGGCAACGTGACCTTTGACATGGCGAGCCTGATTACAGCGGCAAACCTGACCCAGAACGGCACGCTGAGCTATGCGCTGACCAACCAAGCCAACTTAACCGCCACAGGCGCGATCTTCACGACAGATGCCGCGACCGATTTTAGCGGCCAAAACGTGACCAATGACGGCACGATCAACGTGAACGCAGACACCACCAATATTGGCGATCTGGTCAACAACACCGATATCAACATTGCGGCGGGCACGACGCTGGCCGCGACGACGATTACCAACAATGACACGATCGAGGTTGGCGCTGGCGCTACACTGCAAGGCACCGGCAACACATATGACAACAACGGCACACTGAACGTGGCTGTGGGTGGCACCGTCACGGACGCGGGCAACATCAACAACAACGGAGCGACGGCGGCCCCCGCGGGCAGCGGCAGCATCACCTTTGCGAACGGCGGCACGCTGACCTCCGGCGACACGATCAACAACACCGGCACCATTGCGGTGACATCCGGCATAGTGACAACGACGGGCAACATTGCCAACGGGTTCAACAACGTAGCCGCAGGGCAGGGCATCCCAACGGGCGGCGGCATCCTGAACCTGAGCACTGGTTCGATGGATGTCACCGGCGCGATTACCAGCCAAGGGCCGGGTTCGAGCATCTCTGTCGGCAGCGGCCAGACCCTGACAGCCACCGGCGGCATCACCAACAATTTCGGCTCGACCATCACCAACACAGCCGGCTTCATCGGCAACGGTGGGACGGCGACCAACATCACCATGACCGGCGGGTCGGTGACCAACACCGGCACGATTGTGGGCGACATTTCCACCGCGTCCGGCCCGACCGGCGGCTCGATCAATAACGCGGGCGGCTCGATTTTTGGCGACATCACGTCCAACAGCAGCGAAACCGTGAACAACACCGGCGGCACCATCACCGGCAACGTGCAGGCCAGCGGCGGCGACTTCACCAACACCAACGGCACCGTCACCGGCAATGCCGTGACCAATGGCGGCACCTTCCTGAATGACGGCACCGGCGTAGTGGCCGGCACGGTTTCGATCGGGGCAGGGACGTTCAACAACAGCTCCACCGGCGACGGCGGCGCGACAACGGCAGGCACCGGAGCAGTGATCGCCAATGGCGGCACACTGATCAACAGCGGTATCATCGGCGGCGCGGTATCCGGGTCGACCGGCTCGGTCACCAACACCGGCACCATTCAAGGCAGCCTGACCCAAAACGGCACCGGCACCGTCAACAACGATGGTGGTGTCATCGAAGGCACGCTGACCAGCACGGACACGGCGAGCGTTTCCAACATTGGCGGCCAGATCAACTCTTTGGGGGCGGATACCGACACCAACACGGTCAACGGTGCGCTGACCAACACCGGCGCTGGCAGCGTTATTACCGGCAACCTGACCAACAATTCGACGGCGCTGACCAACAACTCCGGTGGCGGGTCTATCACGGGCAACGTCCAGACCGCAGGCGCGGTGGACAACTCTGCGGGTGGTAGCATCGGCGGGACACTCGCAAGCACATCTGGCACCGTGAACAACGACGGCGGCACGATCAACTCCGGCGGCGTGGTGGGCGACACGAACAGCGTTGCGGGCAACCTGAGCAACATTGGCGGCACGATCACCGGCAACCTGACGTCGAGCGCGGGCACCGTGACGAACACGGGCGCGACGTCTTCGATCACCGGCAATGTCCAGACCGCAGGCGCGGTGGACAACTCGGGCGGCAGCATCGGCGGCAACCTGACCTCGACCTCGGGTGCGGTTGACAACGTCGGCGGCACGATTGGCGGCACGGCTTCTGTGGCTGGCGCATTCGACAACTCCGGCGGTGGTGACGTTACTGGCACATTGACCAGCTCGGCTGGCACCGTGAACAACGACGGCGGCACGATCAACTCGGGCGGCGTGGTGGGCGACACCAACAGCGTTGCGGGCAACCTGAGCAACATTGGCGGCACGATCACCGGCAACCTGACGTCGAGCGCGGGCACCGTGACGAACACGGGCGCGACGTCTTCGATCACCGGCAATGTCCAGACCGCAGGCGCGGTGGACAACTCGGGCGGCAGCATCGGCGGCAACCTGACCTCGACCTCGGGTGCGGTTGACAACGTCGGCGGCACGATTGGCGGCACGGCTTCTGTGGCTGGCGCATTCGACAACTCCGGCGGTGGTGACGTGGCTGGCACGTTGACCAGCAGCGCGGGCATCGTGAACAACGACGGCGGCACGATCAACTCCGGCGGCGTGGTGGGTGACACCAACGCGGTCGCGGGTGATGTGAGCAACGCAGGCGGTACGATCACCGGCAACCTGACCAGTTCTGGCGGCGGGCTGACCAGCAACGCTGGCGGTACGATCACTGGCAACATCGAAGTGGCTGGCACCTCTGACAACACCGGCGGCACAATTGGCGGCAATCTCACCAACAACTCCGGCACATTCACAAATGGCGCGGGCGGCAGCGTTGGCGGGACGACGACCATCAATGATGGCACCGTGATTTCTGACGGCGGCACCTTCGGCAGCGATGTGACCCTGAACAGCGGCGCAAGTGCCACGTTCAGCATCACCGGCAACACCACGATCAATGGCAACGTGACCAACGCAGGCACCGTGGATAACGCGGGTGCAGGCGCTGCGGCTGAATTGACTGTTGCGGGCACCACCGGCTCCAACGGGATGTTCACCAACGATGGCTCTCTGGCGGATGCGGCGGCTACGGGTCTGACCGTCACGGCGAACGACATCGTGCTGACCACGAACTCTAACGTGGGTGCGGGCGTGACCCTGAACGGTAACATCTCCAACGCGGGTATTCAGGATCTGGCCTCTGACTTGACGGGTAACCTGACAGTCGCGCCAACCGGTGACACCGACATTGTGGCAAGCATCGATGCTGGCGGCTTTGACATCACCAACAATTCGTCCCTTGTGGGCCTGAATGGTGGTCTGACGGTTGAAACCGGCAACGCTGTGACCGGAGTGCGGTCGCTCGACAACAATGGCGACCTGATCCTTGAGGACAACGCGAGCGTCACTGTGGACACTGTGGCGGCTGGTCCGACGTCTAATGGCAACGCGATTGGTGGCTTCACCAACGCGGGCACCACGACGCTGGGCGCGAATGCGACCCTGACGGCGGATAGCATCACCAACGAAAGCGGCACCATCAACATTGGCACAAGCGCCAGCTTGATCGGTACCGGGAATACGTATGACAACAACGCTGTGATGAATGTTGCGGATCTCGGCTCCATCGTGGATGCGGGCGCGATCAATAACAACACCGGCGGCGGCGTTATCAATTTCCTTGGTAACGGCACCATCAACGCGGATAGCGACAATCTGGGCGGCGAGGCGCTGAACAACACTGGCGTTATCACCACCGCAGGCACCGGCGGCACAATCACTGTGGGTGACGGCACCGCTGATCTGCTTAACAACACTGCTGGCGGCACGATCACTATCGGCGCGGGCGACACGTTCGGCGGCGGGGCTGTGACGCTGGACAACACCGGCGCTGGCTCGCAAATCGACATCGGCACAGGGTCGAGCTTGGTCGTTGATACCTTCAGCAACACCTCGGGCGCGACCATCAACAACGATGGCACGATCACCCAGACTGCGGCTGTCGTGACCAACGGCGCTGGCGGGGTATTTAACAACCTGGCCAATGGCACGACGGGCAACTTCGACAATGCCGGCGGGACTGCATCGAACGCTGGCATCATGGGCGATGTGGACAACCAAGCTGGCGGCAATTTCTCGGCGACGGGCACCAGCACGCAAGGCGCGGTCACCAACGCCAACACTGTGAACCTTATTGGCGGTACCGCCGATAGTCTGACACAAAGCGTCGGCAACAGCTTTATCGGCAACGGCGCCACGAGCTTTGCGGTCACCAACGACGTTACGATCAATGACGGCACTCTGGTTATGGGCACCAACGGCACCATCGGCGGTGACCTGAATGTCGGCGACGCGATTGGTGCGCCCAACACGACTATCGCGAATACAAGTGGCGTCGTTACCGGTGCGCTAAACACCGAAAGCGACGCGCTGGTTAACATCAACGCAGGTTCGGTTGGCAGCATTCAGGCCAATTCCGGCGGTAATATCACGCTTGGCAATGGCGGGGGCACGGCGTCTGTCGATACGACCGCTACTCTCAACGCCGGCAGCTTGACAGTCGAGGCAAACGGCACGGTCAACGGTCTTACCACTGTGGGCGACGGGGCCGCGGGCACAGCATTCCTGTTTAGCACCGGCAACTTGGATGCGGTTACCGTGAATTCCGACGGCATTGCCAATCTCGACGGCGGCACGGCAGCTTCCGTGCAGGTTGACGGCGGTAGCGGGTCTGTGGGTAACGCAGGGACAGCTACGACGATCAACACCACGCTGGTTGTCAACGACGGCAGCTTTACTGTCGGGACTGACGGTACTGTGACAGGCATCGCATCCGTCGGTGACGGCGCCGGCGCGGCCGGCAGCGCGACGGTCACGAGCACCGGCACACTTGCGAGCGGCGCGGCTGTTTCGTCGGATGGTAACCTCGATATCAATGGCGGGAACGCGGGCAATGTCGTCGTCGCTGGCGGTACCGTGACCAACGCGGGCACGGCGAGCACGATCATCGCCACCGCAGGTGCAACCGTCACGAACGAGGCCGCAGGCGTCGTGTCCGGCGCGTTGAGCAACACCGGCAGCACGGTCACCAACGAGGGGACGACGGCGAGCTACGACCAATCAGGTGCGGGCGCTGTCGGCACCAACGCGGGCACCATCACGGGTGTGGCTGCCGTGAACGCTGGCACGCTGACGCAAACCGGCGGTTCCATCGGGACTGGCGACGTGGCCGCTGGCGCGACGCTGGATATCAACGCTGGCACAGTTGCGACGCTTGATAACGAAGGCATCACCACCAACTCTGGCACCATCACCGTGGCCAACAATACGGGTGCAGCTGCAAGCCTCACCAACGAGGCTGCGGGGACCATTACTGGCCTGACGACGAACCAAGGCACCTTGGTAAACGAAGGTACAATGGCTGGCTTGACCCAAGACACGCTGGCAACGGCTGCAACCACCAACACTGCTACCATCGCTGGACCAGTGACTGTGGACACCGGCACCGTCACCCAAACGGGGGCAGCTGCCACCATGGGGGCAACCACCGTCGCGGCAGGCGCCACACTGGCGGTTGATGATGGCACGGTCGGCGCAGTGACCACGTCGGGCACCACCTCTATCGGCAACGGCGATGCAATCGCAGCGACGGCAGACAGCCTCACTGTGAATGCGGGCGTCTCGACAGTTGGCACTGACGGCGTTGTGACAAACGCAAGCACGGTGGCGGCTGGCGCACAGCTTGACAGCTCTGGCACCGTGGCTGACGTAACCAACGCAGGCACGTTGAACGTGGATGCGGGCACTGCGGGCGCGATCACCAACACGGGCACAGCGGCTGTAGATGCAGGCGCGACTGCGGGTGCGGTGACCAACTCCGGTACGCTGACCAATGACGGCACCGTGACTTCGATCGCAAGCTCGGCAGGCACCGTCACCAACACCGGCACTGTGGATACGACTGTCGGTCTGACCGGCGGCACGATGACCAACTCTGGCACCGTGACCGGCGCAACGACGACTGCTGGCGGCACGACGCTGACCAACACCGGCACGCTGGCTGGCGTGACCAATGCGGGCCAGCTGGACAGCACCGGCACTGTGGGCGACGTAGCTAACTCT
>NZ_FOYO01000004.1 GCF_900111945.1 Litoreibacter janthinus
ATCGCTGCCGTCAACGTCGTCTTGCCGTGGTCAACGTGACCAATCGTGCCGATGTTTACGTGCGGTTTGTTACGTGCAAATTTTTCCTTAGCCATGATGGCCTCCTGTTTCTGTCTTGTGCAAGCGGCGGGTCGCGCCCGAAGCCTTACGTGTGAAACGATGCGCGCCCAAGGCGCGCATCGGGGTTATGCAAATTTGGCCTGAATCTCGTCAGAGATGTTGGACGGCACTGGCTCGTAGTGATCGAACTGCATGGTGAAGTTCGCACGACCCGAAGACATCGAACGCAGAGTGTTGATGTAGCCGAACATGTTCGCCAGTGGCACGAAAGCGTCGATAGCAATCGCGTTGCCGCGTGTATCTTGACCTTGCACCTGACCACGACGGGATGTCAGGTCACCAATGATGCCGCCGGTATACTCTTCAGGTGTCACCACCTCGACCTTCATGATCGGCTCGAGCAACTTGGCGCCCGCTTTTTTCATGCCTTCGCGCATACACATGCGGGCAGCAATCTCAAAGGCCAGAACCGAGGAGTCCACGTCGTGGAACTTACCATCGATCAGGGCAACCTTGAAGTCGATCACGGGGAAGCCTGCCAGCGGGCCGCTATCCATGACGGAGTTGATACCTTTTTCAACACCAGGGATGTATTCCTTCGGAACAGCACCACCAACGATGCGGCTCTCGAAGGAGAACCCTTCGCCAGGCTCTGTCGGAGAAATGACCATTTTCACTTCGCCGAATTGACCAGAACCACCCGACTGCTTCTTGTGGGTGTAGGTATGCTCGACTTCGCGAGAAATCGTCTCACGATATGCAACCTGCGGCGCACCAATGTTGGCTTCCACTTTGAATTCGCGCTTCAGGCGATCCACCAGAATGTCGAGGTGAAGTTCGCCCATGCCTTTCATGATGGTTTGACCGGACTCGATGTCGGTTTCCACACGGAAAGATGGATCCTCGGCAGCCAGACGTTGCAGACCCAGAGACATTTTCTCTTGGTCGGCTTTGGTCTTGGGCTCGACGGCGATCTCGATCACAGGATCAGGGAACGACATCGTTTCCAGAACAACCTGATCTTTTTCGTCAGACAGGGTGTCACCAGTTGTGGTGTTCTTCAGGCCAGCAAGCGCAATGATGTCACCAGCAAATGCTTCAGTGATCTCGTCTTGCTTGTTGGAGTGCATCATAACCATACGGCCGATACGTTCCTTGTTGCCTTTGGTAGTGTTCACCAAGTTGTCACCCTTGGCGAGTTTGCCAGAGTAAATACGGGTGAACGTCAAAGTACCCATGTAAGGGTCGTTCATGATTTTGAACGCAAGGCCGGAGAACGGCATGTTGTCGTCAGCGCGGCGCGGGATATTCCGAACTTCTTCTTCGTCGCCGGGCGCAAAGCCCATGTAATCGACAACGTCCAGTGGGGACGGCAGATAGTCGATAACGGCGTTGAGAAGCGGCTGAACACCTTTGTTCTTGAACGCAGAGCCACCCAGAACTGGAACGAATTTCAGCGCCAAGCAACCTTTGCGCAGCAAGGCACGCAGTGTTTTCACGTCAGGCTCGGTGCCTTCCATGAGATATGCTTCCATCGCGTCGTCGTCCATTTCGACGGCAGCTTCGATCATCTTCGCACGCCATTCGTCAGCTTGCGCCTTCAAACCGTCGCGGATCGGAGCTTTGATCCAAGAGGCACCAAGGTCTTCGCCCTGCCACAGCCACTCTTCCATGGTCACGAGGTCGATCAGACCTTCGAGTTCGGTTTCGGCACCAATTGGGATACCAACCGGAATAGCGGTTGCACCGGTACGGTCTTCGATCATGCGAACGCAGTTGAAGAAGTCCGCGCCGATCTTGTCCATTTTGTTAACGAACACGATGCGTGGAACTTTGTAGCGGTCAGCCTGACGCCAAACAGTTTCAGTCTGCGGCTCAACACCAGCGTTACCGTCAAGAACGGTCACGGCGCCATCGAGAACAGCCAAGGAACGCTCAACTTCGATCGTGAAGTCAACGTGGCCCGGGGTGTCGATGATGTTCATGCGGTGCTTCAGAGAGTCAGGCTCAATGCCGTTCTCAGTACGCTCCCAGAACGTGGTTGTTGCAGCAGAAGTGATCGTGATGCCACGTTCCTGCTCTTGCTCCATCCAGTCCATGGTCGCTGCGCCATCGTGCACTTCGCCGATGTTGTGGGATTTTCCTGTATAGAACAGGATACGTTCGGAACAGGTGGTTTTACCGGCATCAATGTGCGCAATAATACCGAAATTCCGGTAGCGTTCGAGGGGATAGTCGCGTGCCATATCAGATGCGCTCCCTTACCAGCGATAGTGGCTGAACGCTTTGTTAGCGTCGGCCATTTTATGGGTGTCTTCACGCTTCTTGACGGCTGAACCACGGGAGTTCACGGCATCCATCAATTCGCCTGCAAGACGCTCTTCCATGGTGTTCTCATTGCGCGAACGCGCAGCTTTGATCAACCAACGGATTGCCAGGGCTTCGCGGCGCTCTGGGCGCACTTCGACTGGAACCTGGTAGGTAGCACCACCGACGCGGCGCGAACGCACTTCGACGGAAGGTTTGATCAGCTCAAGAGCTTCGTGGAACACTTCCACAGGAGCTTTCTTCAGCTTGGCTTCAACGCGATCAAACGCGTTGTATACGATACGTTCGGCGGCAGATTTCTTACCATCGATCATAAGGTTGTTCATAAACTTGGTCAGAACGCGGTCGCCAAATTTGGCGTCCGGCAGAACTTCGCGTTTTTCGGCGGCGTGACGACGAGACATACTCTATCTTCCTCTTACTTAGGACGCTTCGCGCCGTATTTCGAACGACGTTGCTTACGATCTTTAACGCCCTGGGTATCCAGAACACCGCGAAGGATGTGGTAGCGAACACCTGGAAGGTCTTTTACACGGCCGCCACGGATCAGAACCACGGAGTGTTCCTGAAGGTTGTGGCTTTCACCCGGGATGTAAGAGATGACTTCGAACCCGTTGGTCAGGCGCACTTTTGCGACCTTACGCATAGCGGAGTTCGGTTTCTTTGGTGTCGTTGTATACACACGGGTGCAAACGCCACGCTTCTGCGGGCATTGCTCCAGGTGCTGCGACTTGGATGTTTTACGTTTCGGCTGCCGCGGCTTGCGGATCAGCTGTTGAATCGTTGGCATTGAGGACTTTCCCCTTCGTTGCAACTTCGTTTGGGGCGCGCGTCCCCGGCTTAATGTCACCCCGAACGGGGCGTCTTATTCGTTTTTCGCATTTGCGCGTCCACAAACACAAAGACCCGCAGCGGGTGACCCTACCTGGGATCCGCGCGGTGGATTTACAGAGGATCGGGACGAATAAGTGTCCGGATCGTGACCACTAAATTTTGAGTGCAAGCCGAGCGTTCCCCGACCTGATTGCGCGCGTAATAGGTGGAGTCGGGTGGGGTGTCAACAGCCCGCCACTGGAAGTGCCCCGTAAACCGAAGGCAGAGCTATCTCGGACGCAGGCCCGTATGAACTTTTCGGGCAGTCGCCCGCTCACGGTAAAGCGTAAACAATCCTGTCGCGACCACAATCCCCGAGCCCAGCAAAGTCAGCGCGTCGGGCCAATCACCGAATAAGATCAGCCCGAGAAGAAGTGCTGCGACCAGACTGGTATAGCGAAAAGGCGCTACAAAACTGATCTCGCCTGACCGCATCGCTGAAACCGAGAAGATATAGCCGCCGATCACAAAAAAGCTGGCCCCGGCGAGCCACAGAGCCGACATCGTACTAACTGGCTGCCAAGCCTGCGTTACACTTCCCACCGCCCCTAGCGACGCCACCCCGACCGCCGCTGCGAGTGCAATCGTCATCGACGGCACCGCCGCGGAAATCCGGCGCGCGCACAGGTCGCGCACGGTGACGCAAGCGACGGCAAGAAGCACGTAGATGGAATAAATTGAAAAGCCGCTCCCCTCTCCGAATAGGAAAGGTGGCTGTAGGATCAAAAGCACACCTACAAAGCCAACAAGAATTGCGGTGAGCCGCTTCCAGCCAACAGCTTCGCCCAAAAACAAAGCCCCCGCGAGGGTCACAGTTAAGGGAAGGGCCTGCAAAATAGCTGTTACATCCGCAATCGGCAGGTGGAACAAGGCGGAGATAAAGAAAAAAGCTGCCCCGATTTCGACGGCAGTCCGCAAACCAATCAAAAATTGGTCTCGGGGCGCGATGCGCGTGCGGAATGCCCCCCCTCTCCACGCCATAAACCCGAGAAACACAATCACAGCAAGCGAACGCAAAACTAATGCCTGAAAAAGAGGAATCTCTCCTGATAGCGACTTCATGCAGGCGTCGTTCAAGGTGAACGCCGTCATCGAGCCCATCATAAAAACTGCGCCGCGTGTGTTGTCTGAGAGTGCCATAGAATCGCAGCTATCACTGAATGCGGGCCCTGAATAGAGCCTGATTGCCACCGTTATTGGCCAAGGACGAACAGTGCTGCCTTCGGTGAAAATGGAACTTCGACGAGGCTGCCGCGTTGTCGTTGCATATGAGGTGCATCATTGCGCCGTAGACAAAATCGAATGGAGATACCAATGTTTAAGAAACTTGTAGCCCCCACCGCCGCAGCTGTTCTGCTCGCAAGCACCGCAGCCTTTGCCGAGACAACAGTGCGCAATGTGCAGGTCGACGTAGACCTCTCAGCGATCCAGAATGAAGCTGCCGCCGCCTATTGGACAAGCGTTGCAGGCGACCTGGAGACGGCCATTGTCGCCCGTCTGACTGACCAGATTGCCGATGATGGCGCAACCGTCACGGTCGACATCGACGAATTGTCGCTGGCAAATAGCTTCCAGTCCGTGCTTGGCATCGAGAAGTCCGAATTGTCAGGATCCGTCGCCGTAAACAATCTGCAAGATAACTCGGAGCATCAAGCATATGAGCTGACCGTTTCGTTTGAGCCGGCTCCGATTGTCTTGTCCCCAGACGCGGACCTGCTGTTCATCACGCGCAGCACTTCACAATACTACGCAGACATGGTCTCGACCTTTGCGGAGCATGTGACAGACAAACTCCAATAACAACGAGCATCTGAAAGAAAAAAAGGCCCCCACCGATTGCTCGGCGGGGGCCTGTTCTTGTTCGAAAAGACCTCGATTTATTCGTCGCGGCTTTCTGGTGTTTCCACCATGATCGTGTCCATTGGATCCTCCATCGGAGCTTCCTCTGGTGCTGCCAGCGCAAGCGCGGCTTCCGCCTCAGCCTTGCGGGCTTCGATCACAACATTATCGCGCTCTGCAGCGATACGACGCATTTTCTGCGTAGCACCACCGGTACCGGCTGGGATCAAACGACCCACAATGACGTTCTCTTTCAGGCCGATAAGCTTGTCACGTTTGCCCATGGTAGAGGCTTCGGTGAGCACGCGGGTCGTTTCCTGGAAGGACGCGGCAGAGATGAACGAACGCGTTTGCAGCGACGCTTTGGTAATACCAAGCAGGATTGGCTCGCCTGTGGCAGGTTCGCCGCCTTTGGCGATGGCCTTTTCGTTGGCAGCATCAAACTCGGCTTTGTCGACATGCTCGCCCTTGAGCAGCGTGGTCAGACCGGAAGACTGAACCTCCCACTTCTGAAGCATCTGACGAACGATAACCTCGATGTGCTTATCGTTAATCTTCACGCCTTGCAGACGATACACGTCTTGGACTTCGTCGATCATGTAGTCGGCCAGAGCCTCCACACCCATGATGGCGAGAATGTCATGCGGCGCAGGGTTGCCGTCCATAATGTAATCGCCCTTTTGGACGAAGTCGCCTTCGGCCACAGGGATGTGTTTGCCCTTCGGCACCATGTATTCGACTTTAACGTCGCTATCCTCGGAGGACTCAATCGCGATGCGGCGCTTGTTTTTGTAGTCCTTGCCGAAACGAACATAGCCGTCGATTTCCGCGATGATGGCGTGGTCTTTGGGGCGGCGTGCCTCAAAGAGCTCGGCCACGCGAGGCAGACCACCGGTGATGTCCTTGGTCTTGGCACCCTCACGCGGGATACGGGCAACCACGTCACCGGCTTTGATGTCCTGACCATCTTCGATGGACAGAACAGCATCCACGGACATTGGATAGGTGGCAGGGTTGCCATTCTCCAAACGAACCGGCTCGCCATCTGGGCCTTCGATGATCACTTCGGGCTTCAGGTCGTTGCCTTTTGGTGCCGCACGCCAGTCGACCACGATCTTCTGGGTCATGCCTGTCGCGTCATCGGTCTCGTCTTTAACGGCAATGCCGCTGACGAGGTCGACAAAACGGGCCTTACCGTCTTTTTCAGCGATGATCGGCAGGGTGTAAGGATCCCATTCGAACAGCTTATCGCCGCGCGCAACCTTAGCGCCGTCTTTAACGTGCATCTTGGAGCCATAACCGATTTTGTGGCGGGCACGCTCGGTGCCGTTCTCGTCGGTGATGGTCAGCTGCATGTTACGACCCATGACAACTTGCTCGCCTGCAGCGTTTTCCAATATGGAAGCGTTTTCAAACGCAACCACACCCTCTTGCGAGGCTTCCAGGAAGGACTGTTGGCCACCTTGCGCAACACCGCCAATGTGGAACGTCCGCATGGTCAGCTGGGTACCTGGTTCGCCGATGGACTGTGCGGCAATGATGCCGACGGCTTCACCGGTGTTCACCAAGGTACCACGGGCCAAGTCGCGGCCGTAGCACATGGCGCAAACGCCTTCTTCAGCTTCACAGGTTAGCGGCGAACGCATCTTGGCGGTTGGAATGTCAGCCGCATCAATTGCATCTGCCTTACGCTCGTCAATCAGCTCGTCACGGGCGACGATGATTTCGTCCGTGCCGGGCATCAGGATGTCTTCAGCAGCAGTCCGGCCTAGCAAACGCTCGCCAATGGATGCGACAACTTCACCGTCATTCACAGCCGAAGAGGCGTTGATGAAGTTCTCTGTGCCACAGTCATGCATGCGAACGATACAGTCCTGCGCCACGTCAACCAGACGACGGGTCAGATAACCCGAGTTAGCTGTTTTCAAAGCGGTATCCGACAGACCCTTACGGGCACCGTGGGTGGAGTTGAAGTACTCCAACACAGTCAAACCTTCTTTAAAGTTCGAGATGATCGGTGTTTCGATGATCTCGCCGTTCGGCTTGGCCATCAGACCACGCATACCGCCCAACTGCTTCATCTGAGTAACCGAACCACGCGCACCGGAGTGAGCCATCATGTAGACCGAGTTCGGCTCGTTTTGCGAACCGTCCTCAGCCCGACCGGAGTCGGAAATGTTGGCCATCATGGCGTCGGTGACCTGGTCGTTACACTTCGACCAAGCATCGATGACTTTGTTGTACTTCTCGCCCTGAGTGATCAGGCCGTCCATGTACTGCTGTTCAAACTCTTTGACCTGCGCGCGGGTGCCATCAACGATGGGCCACTTGCTGTCTGGGATAATCATGTCGTCCTTGCCGAACGAAATCCCTGCTTTGAACGCTTCACGGAAGCCCATGGTCATGATCTGGTCACAGAAGATCACAGACTCTTTCTGGCCGCAGTAACGGTAGACAGTATCGATGACCTGCTGAACTTCCTTCTTACGCAGAAGGCGGTTCACCAGCGAGAACGGAGCTTTTGCATTCAGCGGCAACAACGCGCCCAGACGAATACGACCAGGAGTAGTTTCGAAGCGCGTCAGCACCTCGTTACCTTCGTCGTCGATTTGCGGCAGGCGAGCTTGAATTTTGGCGTGCAGGTGCACTTCGCCAGAATCCAGTGCATGCTGCACTTCGTCCACGTTCGAGAAGATCTTGCCTTCGCCGTGCATGCCTTCACGTTCCATGGTGATGTAGTAGAGACCAAGGATCATATCCTGCGATGGCACGATGATTGGTGCACCGTTTGCAGGGGACAGGACGTTGTTGGTCGACATCATCAAGACGCGTGCTTCCAGCTGGGCCTCAAGGCTCAGAGGAACGTGCACAGCCATTTGGTCGCCGTCGAAGTCAGCGTTAAAGGCCGAACAAACCAGTGGGTGCAGCTGGATAGCTTTCCCTTCGATCAGAATCGGCTCAAACGCTTGGATGCCAAGACGGTGCAAAGTCGGCGCACGGTTCAGCATGACCGGATGCTCGCGGATAACCTCGTCGAGGATATCCCACACTTCGGGACGCTCTTTTTCGACCAGTTTCTTCGCCTGTTTCACTGTGGAGGACAGACCTTTGGCCTCCAGACGCGAGTAGATGAACGGCTTGAACAGCTCCAACGCCATCTTCTTGGGAAGACCACATTGGTGCAGCTTCAGCTCCGGGCCGGTCACAATGACTGAGCGGCCAGAGAAGTCGACGCGCTTACCCAAAAGGTTCTGGCGGAAGCGACCTTGCTTACCTTTCAGCATGTCGGACAAGGACTTCAGCGGGCGCTTGTTGGCACCCGTGATGGTCCGGCCGCGACGGCCGTTGTCGAACAATGCGTCCACAGATTCTTGAAGCATACGCTTCTCGTTGCGCACGATAATGTCCGGCGCGCGAAGCTCGATCAGGCGCTTCAGGCGGTTGTTTCGGTTGATCACACGGCGATACAGGTCGTTCAGGTCGGACGTCGCAAAACGTCCGCCATCCAGTGGGACCAACGGGCGCAGCTCTGGCGGGATCACAGGAACCACAGTCAGCACCATCCACTCTGGGCGGTTGCCGGACTCTAGGAAGTTCTCGACCAGTTTCAGACGTTTGATGATTTTCTTGGGCTTCAGCTCACCGGTGGCCTCTTTGAGGTCTTCACGCAGTTGGTCAGCTTCCGCTTCGAGATCAATCGCAGCCAGCATTTCGCGGATCGCTTCAGCACCGATATTTGCGGTGAAGGCGTCCATGCCATAGGCGTCTTGCGCGTCAAGGAATTCCTCTTCGCTCATCAGCTGGCCATAGGTCAGGTCGGTCAGGCCCGGTTCGATCACGACGTAGTTCTCGAAATAGAGAATACGTTCCAGATCGCGCAAAGTCATATCCAGCATCAGGCCGATCCGCGATGGAAGCGACTTGAGGAACCAGATGTGCGCAACTGGGGCTGCCAGTTCGATGTGGCCCATGCGCTCGCGGCGCACTTTTTGAAGCGTAACTTCGACGCCACATTTCTCGCAGACAACGCCGCGATACTTCATACGCTTATATTTGCCGCACAGGCATTCGTAGTCCTTGATCGGGCCAAAGATGCGCGCGCAGAACAGACCGTCACGCTCTGGTTTGAACGTCCGGTAGTTGATGGTTTCCGGCTTTTTGATCTCGCCGTAGGACCAGCTCAGGATGCGCTCTGGGGAAGCCAGCGAAACTTTGATTTCGTCAAAGCTTTTTGGCGGAGCGATCGGGTTGAACGGGTTGGTTGTCAGTTCCTGGTTCATTTTGCGTCCTTACAAATTAGGGGATGGGTTGAGTGGGGCGCGAGCGCCCTACTCCTCCTCCGCATCCAGGAGTTCCATGTTGAGGCCGAGGCCCCGCACTTCTTTTACGAGAACGTTGAACGATTCCGGGATACCGGCCTCGAAGTTGTCCTCGCCCTTGACGATCGACTCGTAGACTTTCGTCCGGCCAGCCACGTCGTCTGATTTCACCGTCAGCATTTCCTGCAAGGTGTAAGCGGCGCCGTAAGCTTCCAGAGCCCAGACTTCCATCTCCCCGAAACGCTGACCACCGAACTGGGCTTTACCACCCAGCGGCTGTTGCGTGACGAGCGAGTATGGCCCGGTAGAACGTGCGTGGATTTTGTCGTCCACAAGGTGGTGCAGTTTCAGCAGGTACTTCACGCCAACGGTAACCTTACGGGAGAATTGCTCCCCCGTGCGGCCGTCGAACAGGACCGATTGGCCCGACGTGTCGAAGCCCGCTTTGGTCAGCGCCTCATTGATGTCACTTTCTTTGGCACCGTCGAAAACTGGCGTGGCGATCGGGACACCGCGGCGCACGGCCTCGGCGGATTCGATCATGTCAGTTTCAATCATGCCGCCGAAAGCGTCATTATAGGTCTCTGCGCCATAAGCGTGCTCCAGAGCTTCACGCACAGGCTGGCTGTCGCCAGAGCGCTTGAATTCTTCCAAAGCGTCGTCGATTTTCAGACCCAGACCGCGAGCGGCCCAACCCATGTGGGTTTCAAGAATCTGACCGACGTTCATACGCGAAGGCACGCCCAGCGGGTTCAGACAGAAATCAACGGGAGTACCGTCTGCGAGGAACGGCATGTCCTCCATTGGCACAACCTTGGAAATAACGCCTTTGTTGCCGTGACGACCGGCCATCTTGTCGCCCGGTTGCAGCTTACGCTTCACCGCGACGAACACTTTGACCATTTTCATCACACCCGGTGGCAAGTCGTCACCGCGGCGAACCTTCTCGACCTTGTCCTCGAAACGTGCCTGAAGCGCGTTCTTTTGTGCTTCGTACTGGCTGTTCAGTGCTTCAACCGCTGCCGCTTCTGTCTCTTCTTCAAGAGCCAGCTGCCACCATTGACCACGAGACAGCGTCTCCAGCAGCTCGGGGGTAATCTCCGAATTTGGCTTAACGCCCTTCGGCCCCTTCACGGCCTTCTTGCCAAGGATCATCCCTTGCAAACGCGCGTAGATGTTGCGGTCCAGAATGCCCATCTCGTCATCACGGTCACGGGCAAGGCGCTCGATTTCCTCACGTTCGATTTGCAGCGAACGCTCGTCCTTTTCAACGCCATGACGGTTAAAGAGGCGAACCTCCACAACTGTCCCGAAATCGCCCGGCTTCACGCGCAACGAGGTGTCACGCACGTCGGAGGCTTTCTCGCCGAAGATGGCGCGCAGAAGCTTTTCTTCCGGCGTCATTGGGCTTTCACCCTTAGGCGTGATCTTACCAACCAGAATGTCGCCCGGCTCCACGTCGGCGCCGATGTAAACGATGCCGGCCTCGTCGAGGTTGCGCAGCGCTTCTTCACCGACGTTAGGGATGTCGCGAGTAATTTCTTCTGGGCCAAGCTTCGTGTCACGCGCGGCGACTTCAAATTCCTCAATATGGATCGAGGTGAAGACGTCGTCACGCGCAATGCGCTCGGAGATCAGGATGGAGTCTTCGTAGTTGTAGCCGTTCCAAGGCATAAACGCGACGAGCACGTTCTTACCAAGAGCCAGCTCGCCCATGTCTGTCGACGGGCCGTCAGCGATAACTTCACCAGCGGAAACCACATTGCCAACTTTCACCAGCGGACGCTGGTTGATGCAGGTGTTCTGGTTGGAGCGCTGGAACTTACGCAGACGGTAGATGTCCACGCCCGGATCGCCGGGCTCCAGATCATCGGTGACCCGTACAACGATACGTGTTGCGTCCACTTGGTCGATGATGCCGCCACGATGGGCCTGAATGGCCGCACCAGAGTCGGTTGCAACAACGCCTTCGATACCGGTGCCCACGTACGGAGCATCAGCTTGAAGCAGTGGAACAGCCTGACGTTGCATGTTCGAGCCCATCAGAGCGCGGTTAGCGTCGTCGTTTTCAAGGAACGGGATCAACGATGCAGCGACCGAGACCAACTGCTTTGGCGACACGTCGATCAGGTCCACATTAGCGTTGCTTTGCAGCATGTATTCGCCGGACTGACGTGTCGAAACCAGATCGTTCACGAACCTCATGTTTGCGTCGAGGTTGGCGTTCGCCTGAGCCACAGTGTGGCGCATTTCCTCAGTGGCGGACATGTATTGCACATCATCCGTCACGACACCGTCCACTACCTTACGGTATGGAGTTTCGATGAAGCCGTATTTGTTCACGCGGGCGAACGTTGCAAGTGAGTTGATTAGACCAATGTTTGGCCCTTCCGGCGTTTCAATCGGACACATACGACCGTAGTGCGTTGGGTGCACGTCGCGCACCTCAAAGCCGGCACGCTCACGTGTCAGACCACCTGGCCCAAGCGCAGACAGACGACGCTTGTGCGTGACTTCCGACAGCGGGTTGGTTTGGTCCATGAACTGCGACAGCTGCGAGGAGCCGAAGAATTCACGCACCGCAGCAGCCGCTGGCTTGGCGTTGATCAGGTCTTGCGGCATGACCGTGTCGATTTCGACAGAGGACATCCGCTCTTTGATCGCGCGCTCCATGCGGAGCAGGCCAACGCGATACTGGTTTTCCATCAGCTCGCCAACGGAACGCACGCGACGGTTTCCAAGGTGGTCAATATCATCGATATCGCCACGGCCATCACGCAGGTCGACCAGTGCTTTGATGCACGCAATGATGTCTTCGCGGCGCAGTGTACGCACGGTGTCTTCTGCGTCTAAATTAAGACGCATGTTCATCTTCACTCGGCCCACAGCGGACAGGTCATAGCGTTCGCTATCGAAGAACAGGGTTTCGAACAGCGCGGAAGCGGATTCAACGGTGGGTGGCTCACCAGGGCGCATAACGCGGTAGATGTCCATCAGCGCAGTGTCGCGGCTGAAGTTCTTGTCCACAGCAACGGTGTTGCGGATGTATGGACCGACGTTGATGTTGTCGATGTCGAGCACAGGAATGCTGGTTACGCCGTTGTCGAGCAGCGTCTTGAGTGTGCCGCCAGAAACTTCGTCGTTCTTGTCCAGTTCCCATGTCAGCTCATCACCAGCTTCGATCCAGATTTCACCGGTTTCTTCGTTGATGATGTCTTTCGCAACGAAGCGACCCATGATGGCTTCGAATGGCAGAAGCACATTCTCAACATTGCCTTCTTCGATCAGCTTTTTGACAGCGCGCGGGGTGACCTTCTTGCCAGCTTCGGCGATGACTTCACCGGTTTTGGCGTCGACGATGTCCCTCGTAGGCTTGGTGCCCTTGATGCGCTCTGGGAAGAACTTGGTGGACCAGCCACCCTTCTTCACCTGCTTGAATTCAACTGTGTCGTAATAGGCATCCATGATGCCTTCCTGATCTAGCCCCAGTGCATAGAGCAGGGTCGTCACTGGCAGTTTGCGGCGGCGGTCGATGCGCGCAAAAACAACGTCTTTGGCGTCAAATTCGAAGTCCAGCCACGAGCCGCGATATGGGATGATGCGGCAAGCAAACAGCAGTTTGCCCGAGGAGTGCGTTTTGCCTTTGTCGTGGTCAAAGAACACGCCGGGAGAGCGGTGCATCTGGGAAACGATAACACGCTCGGTGCCGTTCACAACGAACGTCCCGTTGGGAGTCATCAGAGGCATATCGCCCATGAAGACGTCTTGTTCTTTGATGTCCTTGACCGATTTCGCGCCTGTATCTTCGTCGATATCAAACACGATCAGACGGAGGGTGACCTTCAGCGGAGCGCTGTAGGTCATGTCACGTTGCTGACATTCCTCAACGTCGTATTTCGGCTTTTCGAGCTCGTATTTCACGAACTCCAGAATTGCCGTTTCGTTGAAGTCTTTAATCGGGAAAACCGACTGGAAGACGCCCTTGATGCCTTCGCCGTCCATCGGTGCCAGCTGGTCGCCGGACTTCAGGAAGAGATCGTAGGATGATTTCTGCACTTCAATAAGGTTCGGCATCGCCAGAACCTCGTTAATTTTGCCGAAATATTTACGGATGCGTTTTTGACCAACGTATGTTTGAGCCATGCTCGTCAAAGCCTTTCAATTTCCTCGGATATGTCACCCCGGGGCCGGGTGGCATGCCACTTGGATCAAGGAGGTAAGGTTCCATACTTGCGCGCCTTCCCACGGGCGCGCTCCCGAACCTGTACCGCTCCTTAGAAAAAGCTCTAAAACAAGAGCCCTGTCTGAGACGCGGAAAGCTGGACCCGGAATTAACCCGGATCCAGCTGTTCTTATGGCTACGCAGCTTAGCTGCGCTGCAATTACTTGAGCTCGACTTCGGCGCCAGCTGCTTCCAGCTTGCCTTTGATCTCTTCTGCTTCGGCCTTGTCGACGCCTTCTTTGACAGCTTTGCCGCCAGCTTCGACCAGGTCTTTTGCTTCTTTGAGGCCCAGGCCGGTGATGCCGCGGACTTCTTTGATGACGTTGATTTTCTGTGCGCCAGCGGCGACCAGGATCACGTCAAACTCAGTTTTCTCTTCTGCTGCTGCGCCAGCACCGTCTGCTGGGCCAGCCATCATTACTGCGCCACCGGCTGCAGGCTCGATGCCATACTCGTCTTTGAGGATGGTTTTCAGTTCTTGTGCTTCGAGAAGGGTCAGACCAACAATCTCTTCAGCCAGTTTTTTCAGATCAGCCATTATACTGTTTCCGTTCTATTAAGTTGTGTTCCAACGTGTAGGTTTCAACCCCACGAAGGTATCTCCCGAGGATCAAGCGGCTGCTTTTTCCTCGATGGTGCTGAGAATGCTTGCCAAGTTCGAGGCAGGTGCGCCAATCGCGCCGGCGATGTTCGAAGCAGGGGCGCCGATACAACCCACGATGGAAGCAATAAGCTCCTCGCGGCTTGGCATGGCGGCCACGGCTTTAACACCAGCGACATCCAACGCGCTATCGCCCATGGCCCCACCAAGAATAACGAGCTTTTCGTTATCTTTGGCATAGTCGTTCACCACTTTCGCGGCGGCAACTGGGTCCTCAGAATAGGCGAGAACGGTCATCCCTGTCAGGTATGTTGCAATGCTTTCGCATGGCTTACCTTCGAGGGCGATTTTGGCGAGCCTGTTCTTGGCGACGCGTACAGACCCACCAGCTTCGCGCATACGCGCACGCAGGTCTTGCATCTCAGCAACCGTGATACCCTCGTAGTGGCTAACCACTACGACGCCAGAGCTTTCAAAGATTTGGCCGAGTTCGTCGACCAGCTTCTCTTTTTGTGCTCTATCCACAGTTTCACTCCAATTGTGGAAGGTTACCCTTCCGGCTCAGTCTACCGGATTACTCCGGCGGTTGGGTCCATCGTACACGGGACGCCCGAACCGCCCAGAGCTTGTCGCCCTCGGTCAATCTGGTCTGATCCCGTCTCAGGCAGGAATTAAAGGGGTTTAAGGCCCCAACCCGCCATCTCGGACGAAACGCAAAAGAGCGCGTGACGAATCGCGCGCTCTAGAGCATGTGGTCAAGTAGTCCCGTCAGGCGGGAATGCCAACCCCATTGTTCATCTTTTCGTAGGAAAACGCGATTTTTCTTCCGCGTCAGGCCTGCAAGAGCGGCTGGGTGTTTTTCGCATGACGGGAGACTAGCTCGCGCATCTGCTGCCCTTTGGGGATAATCCGGGCTGGATTGCTCGCCGAATACAGCAATTCCGGGAACAACGACTGGATTTCTTCTAGTGCCTCCGAGCCAATCGCCTGTCGCGCCATAGGACCCGTCAACAAGGACTCTGACGGGGCACCTTCGGCAAAAACGATCTCATGGCGGCCCATCAGGATGTGATAATAGGTCACCGTGATCATATCTTCGGCATACGCGATGCCCGGCAAGCCCAAGAGCTTTTTTGCCGGGATCAGGACTTCCTGAGCACCCGCAACGCGCTTGGCGATGTTCGAACTGACCAACATGCGGTGCTGCGGGGACACGATCAAGTCACGCACCGGAAGCCCGAGACCCAAGGCTCCCTTCTCGATCCTGATGGGAGTGTTCTTTCCCAATGCCGCGCGATGAGCCGTGCCGATCCATCGGATGCGCTGGAACCCGTGGTCGCGCGTGACCAAAAGATCGCCTTTTGAAAGGTCTTCGATTGCGATCTGCCCCGTCGGGGTCGCCAATTGTGCGCCCTTAGTGAAGCAAGTAACGAAGTTGAATGTCTCACGGGTGCCCGTCAGACCGGAGTATGAATTACCGACAAGGCTGTCGAGGCTAACGGAGCGGATCGCCTGCGCCTCGAGCGCTGCCTGGTCCGCGTTGGCAGAGAACTCCGGCGCCAGATAGGTGTTACCAGCCGTGTCCTGAAAAATTACAGCGGAGATGGTGGCCGTCGTCCCGTCGATATAGGTGATGGTGGCGTTGTAGATTGAAGTCCCGTCAAAGGTCTGCGCGGCCCCGCCGTTAATCGAGAAAGTCTCGTTCGCGGCGGAATTGTTCATGTCGTAGGCAGTCGTATTGCCGCCCCCAAACCCGCTACCGCTTGGCGAGAAGCTTTGAATGCTGTTGACCAACGCATTGCCTGCACTGCCAAAGGTCTGCCCCACCAAAGCCGACGCGTTTTCGGCTACAGTGTTGCCCTCGGTAGGGTCAATGCTCGCCAGATTTCCTAGCGATATTACGTTAAACGTCGTTGGCATATGGCATGCGCCAATTCTTGGCGCCCTTTTTTTAACTACTCGACACGCAACAATTTGAGGCTCGATTTTCCGAGTCTCGACAACTTAAGTAAAATTGAAACGTGTCATGACAATGGTAGCATCGGACCGAAAGCCTAACAATGTCAGGGCATGATTCTGGCCACCCGACATCCAAGATGTGAGAAACAACTTAGCCATCTGATTTTAAAACAAAAAAACGGGCCCGAAAGGGGCCCGTTTCACTCGCCACATTGTGGCGTCACTTTGGGTGATTAATTCCCCGTAGCGCTATCTACGGAAATTGTGATGCCTGGACCCATTGTGGAGCTCAGTGCGATCTTCTGCATGTAGCTGCCTTTTGCGCCCGCTGGTTTGGCTTTTGCAACGGCATCGATGAACGCGCGAACGTTTTCGATCAGCTTGTCTTCGCCGAAGGAGGCCTTGCCGATACCTGCGTGTACAACACCGGCTTTTTCCACCTTGAACTGAACTTCGCCGCCTTTGGCTGCTTCCACGGCTGCTTTCACATCCATGGTCACGGTGCCGACCTTAGGGTTCGGCATCAGGTTGCGAGGGCCAAGCACTTTACCCAAACGACCAACGATTGGCATCATGTCAGGTGTAGCGATGCAGCGATCAAACTCGATCTTGCCGGATTGCACGATTTCCATCAGGTCCTCTGCGCCCACGATATCTGCGCCAGCCGCTTTGGCTTCTTCAGCTTTCGCGTCACGAGCGAACACAGCAACTCGCATGGTTTTGCCGGTGCCGTTCGGCAGAGCAACGACACCACGAACCATTTGGTCTGCGTGACGTGGGTCAACGCCCAGGTTCATTGCAATCTCGACAGTCTCGTCGAATTTGGCTTTGGCGTTGTTCTTTACCAGAGCAACAGCTTCTTCCACCGTTACGTCGCGCTTGCCAGCGAATTGCTCACGAGCGGCGGTAGTGCGTTTTCCGTATTTAGCCATTACTTCACCTCGATGCCCATAGAACGGGCGGAGCCCAGAATGATCAACATTGCGGCTTCAATATCGTTCGCGTTGAGATCTTTCATTTTCGCTTCGGCGATTTCTTTCACCTGAGCTGCGGTCACGTGGCCAACCACTTCGCGCGAAGGGGTTTTGGCGCCGGACTTCAGCTTGGCAGCCTTTTTCAGGTAGTAGGACGCTGGTGGCGTCTTGATGTCCATCGAGAAGGACTTGTCCTGATAATAGGTGATCACGGTTGGGCAAGGCGCACCTGGCTCCATATCCTGCGTCTTGGCGTTAAACGCCTTACAGAATTCCATGATGTTAATGCCGCGCTGACCCAATGCTGGGCCTACGGGTGGGGATGGGTTGGCTTGACCTGCAGGAACCTGCAGCTTCATCGTGCCAGCGATCTTCTTGGCCATTGGCCTTCTCCTTTTTCAACACCCTCGGGTCGCGACCGTCGGGCTAGTGGTTGCCGTGGTCCGGGTCGCAGCACGCGTGCCGCTCGCCTCCCACGCGATGCACATCAGGATGTCTTGGTGACCTGTGTGAATTCCAATTCGACCGGCGTAGCACGGCCAAAGATCGAGACAGTCACCTTCAGGCGCTGGTTCTCGTCGTCTACTTCCTCGACCATACCCGAGAAGCCCTCGAATGGACCGTCGGTGACATTCACGTTCTCGCCGATGTCGAACACGATGGTCGAACGTGGTGCCTCTGCGCCCTCTTCGACGCGTCCCAAGATCGCCTGAACCTCTGCGTCACGCATTGGCATCGGTTTACCTTGTGGACCGAGGAATCCGGTGACGCGGTTGATCGAGTTAATCAGGTGGTAGCCGCGGTCGGACATCTCCATGCGCACAAGGACGTAGCCAGGCATGAAACGGCGTTCAGCGGTAACTTTCTTGTTGCGACGAATTTCAATAACTTCTTCGGTCGGAACCAAGACTTCATCGATTTCATCCTGCAGGCCATTTTCTTCAACAGCCGCGCGAATTTGTTCCGCGATCCGCTTCTCGAAGTTGGACAGCACAGATACCGAATACCACCGTTTTGCCATCTTGCCTGCGCCTCTATCTGTTCCGGCTAAGCCGGTAAGTTCCAATACTTTCAGCGCAATACACCGAACTTGTCGGTGGCGTTCGCCGAAACGAAAACAGCGCGCATCTCGAATCGATACGCGCCATGTGTCCGTGTTGAGCGCTGCATTACGCCGCGAGCGCCCAAGATTCAAGGGGTTGCCCTTCGATTTAACGATCTACAGTCTTTGTTGTACGTGTCAACTATTGGCCCGCGTCAGTGCCTGTTCGAGGTCGTAAATCAGATCGTCAGCGTCTTCGATCCCGATCGAAAGACGCAACAAACGAGGGTGCACAGGGAAGCCTTCACCCGACACAGTTTTGCGATGCTCGATTAGGCTCTCGACTCCGCCCAGCGAGGTCGCGGGATAGAACACCTCGCAAAAGCGGGTAACGTCTATTGCTGTCGTCTCGGAGCCTTTCACGATGATCGACATCATGCCACCAAACTGGCCACCAGTCTGCTTCTTGGCAACCTCATGGCCAGGATCAGACGGCAATCCCGGATAGAGTACCTTTTCGACATGAGGGTGACCGTCAAAGTGCTTAGCGACGGCGATAGCGTTCTGGCACGACCGCTCAACCCGCAGAAACAACGTCCTCATCCCGCGGATCAGCAACCAAGCATCAAAGGAATGCAGGACCGTGCCTTGAAGCTTGCGAACCATGCAGATTTCGTCCCAGAACTGCCCCGTTTCGCGCACCGACAACACACCAGCGGTGACATCTGAATGACCGTTCAGATATTTCGTGGCTGAATGGAACGAGATGTCCGCGCCAAAATCCAGCGCGCGCGTCAGGTTTGGTGGCGTGCCGGTGCAGTCTGTCAGCAGTTTTGCCCCCGCCCCGTGCGCGATCTCAGCGGCCCCTGCGATGTCCGTGACCTCCCAATCGGGATTGTTTGGCGTCTCGACCCAGACCAGATTGGTTTTACCGGGGCGCACAGCAGCCGCAAGCTCATCAAGATTGCCGGCGGTATAATAGGACACTTCGATGCGGCCGTTTGCTTCGTAGTTCTGAATTTGCGCAAGAACGCCATGATACATGACCCGTGGGGCGACCACGTGCGCACCAGTTGGCAGATGCTCGATCACAGCTGTGCACGCAGACATGCCCGACGCAAACAAAAGGGACTCCTTCGCCCCTTCCAACTCTGCGATCACGGCCTCAGCCTGCGCAGTTGTCTGGCTCCCGTCACGGCGATACCAATATGGCTTGCGAACTTGATAGTTCTCATCCCGCGCATATGTCGCGGCAGGCTGTATCGAAGGGATGACCGCACCGGTTTCCGCCTCGACGAAGTGCAAAGCCTGAGTAACACGCGTGACGAGCGAGGGCGTGCGGTTGCTTTTATCGGTCATGGTATCGTCGCCTTTGATGGGAAATCTTGGCGCGATCTGACTTGAAAACACGAGGCTCCGCCAGCGCTTTTTCAGCTGGCGCTTCCAGCCAGGAATCTAAGGCTGGAATCGCAAAGTGGCCTAGAACAGGCCGAAGATACTGTTCAGGCCGGTGCGAATGCCGATATCAACGAACGAGAAGAAGATCGCTGTGATCGTGGCCAAGATGAACACCATAACGGTCGTCAGCATGACTTCGCGACGCGTCGGCCAAACAATCTTCGAGACCTCGCCGCGGACCTGCTGGATAAACTGTGCTGGATTCGTGCGTGCCATGATCGGACCTTTGGTTGCGTTCAGGGGTCAGTTACGTCCACTTTGCCCGCATTGCAAGAGGGCGGCGCGCGAAACGTGGTCAAGATGCCGCTCCATCTATCGCCGTCTGCGGAATCGTATCGGCCTCTAACTACTCTGCTCAATCGTCGTCGCGCAGTCTCGCGAACTGGTCGATCACCATTTGCATATAGGGCGTGCCGTCGGGGTGGATGCCATCCAGAACCTCGTCCACTTGCGTCACGTGCCCCTTCACCTTGGTATCTATCAAGGTAACAGGTGCGCCGACTTGCTGGGCGCGTGCAGCGCCCAATTGCGCGTTGCTCAGGTCAATGATCCGGTCATTGGGGCCGTGAAACATCAAACACGGTGGCCCATCCGGCTCAAGCCGCCACGGCTGAACAATAGCGGAAGAGATCGCCACGACTGTGTCCGGCCGAGAAACACGGCGAACCCAAGGCATCGGAGGATAAGCCAAAGCCAATCCAGCGATACCTCCAGCCGAAATTCCCAGAACTCCCAATTTGCGCGAGGCGATACCAAGGCGTTCACCTTCGACCCAAAGATATTCGATCGCATTGGACATATCCTCCATCGCCGCCATGAAAGATGCGCCATAGAGATTTGGCGAAAGGGTCAAACCGACCTTCTCGGTTCGCGCAATTTGCGCTTCGATATGAGCAACATCTTCTTCCGAAAACGCGTCGTTTTCTGTCCGAAGTCGGTAGCTGATCGATGCCATGGCAAATCCGGCTTCGGTCAATTTCAATGCAAAATGACCAGTCTCCACGTGCGCCCGATGTCCGCGGCGGAAACCGCCGCCATGCGCATAAATCACGCAGGCATCGGCAGTCAGGCTGTCAGGAAGATAAAGGTCGAGCGCCAGTTGATGGCGCGGGTCGTATACTATGTCTGAGACACATTTCATGAGTGGCTAGCATAGCCCCTTACTCAAAACAACTAAATGGCAGGGGCTGAGGGACTCGAACCCACGACCCTCGGTTTTGGAGACCGATGCTCTACCAACTGAGCTAAGCCCCTGCACTTAATTATGCGGTGTTATTAAAGCAGAGGTAGCTTTGCAAGGGATCATCTTCACTATCAGCTCAGTTTTGGCCCTCTGTCCGCCTGCGAGGGGACCAAGCAGACAGAGGTGCCACCTGTCATTGGCGAGGAAGCCCTGACAGGATAGAAACCAGCGCATCAAGCTGTGCATCAGACAGAGTCTCCAAGTCGGTTGGCTCGGCAACTCCGGAAGAGCCCGCTACTGCGGGCAGCGCGGACAGGCTGAGAGCCACACCAAGCGCTAGAAACAGATTTCTCATCGTTGTGTTCCTTTCGATGAACACTCGATTCCCTTCGAGTCAGGATCGAACCGCAAATGGCTCGGTACTCTCATATGTGGTTCGGCGAAGGTCGATTTGAAGACACGATCGGCTCGCGTCGGCTCACACACAAGTGAGCGGAACAAATGCAACTACCAGAACCACTGTATGCCTCTGTAAAATATAACTTTTCCTACTCAAGAGACGCGGACTCCGATGAAGAGTAGCATTGCACACACAATGTGCATTTGTGCGTTTTCAAAGGCACAGTGGCCTAACTGAACGATGCGGCAAGAAGAGTCCTATTTTCCGATAAGGGAACCCATTTTGCCGAACCGGCTCAAGCAACCCTTCGTGACGTCGATGGCAATCTAGGCGGAGGCCCGCCAGATCCTGGCGCGCCTCCGCCTAGAGTCTAGGGTGCACACTTCGCCAATGCAGATAGATCTGCACCGCATATTGCCGCCTCATGGTCCAAAATTCGGTCAATCGGCCAATCCCACCACGCGAGCGACAGCAAGGTAAGGACAGTCTGCGGATCGAACCGCATCCGTACCACGCGCGCTGGATTGCCCGCAACAATCGCGTAGTCGGGGATATCCCCCGAAACTACGCTGCCTGCTCCTACAATCACGCCGCAGCCAATCTTGGCACCCGGTAGAATACGAGCGCCCTGTCCGATCCATACATCATGTCCGATCACGGTGTCTGCGCCGGCTTCGGGCATTGAAGGTCGGTTCTTGCGGCCCCCGCCAAACGCCATGAACGGGAAGCTGGTGAAGCCGTCATACCGGTGATTGGCCGAGGACGTGATAAATTGAACACCGTCAGCAAACTGGCAGAACTTTCCGATCACCAACCGTTCGGGCGAGAACGTGTACAAATAAGGCGCGAGATGTCTGGCCCAATCGTCGGGCGGGTGATGTGCGCTTGCATAGCTGTAGGCACCAACCTTGAAGCGGGGATGGTCTATCGCGGGTTCAAGGAACACAGTTCCCGCGTGGACGGTGCCGTCTGGCAAAACTATGGGAAAGCGCTCGGATGGCGCAGGAAAACGGTCTGACATTAGGCAAGCCTTTCGAGATCTGGGAAATGAGTTCAGTCAGATCGCGGCGTTGTTCATGTCACCCTCCATTGGTTGTGCTCGTAACTTAGCACAGGATGGAGGTGCAAAAAAGGCCGCCCCGTTTCGGAGCGGCCTTTTCTAATCATTAACAACCGAGTGGGTTCTCATTGCTCTTGCGAGCAACTGCCACCCACGTGGCG